>JANLQW010000196.1:0-10339 GCA_031368085.1 Novosphingobium sp.
ATGAACGCGGCGCAATCCTCGGTGAAAAAGGGCGAGACGCTGATCGACACGGCGGTGACGCTCAACGCCATGCGCGCTGACGCCATTGTCATCCGCCATGCCAGCTCCGGCGCGGTCCAGCTCATCGCCGGCAAAGTCGACTGCCCGGTGATCAATGCCGGCGACGGAAGCCATGAACACCCGACCCAGGCGCTGCTCGACGCGCTGACCATCCGCCGCGCCTTCCGGGACCGCCCCCGCAGCGAGATCGCAGGGCTGACGGTGACCATCTGCGGCGACATCCTGCACAGCCGGGTGGCGCGTTCGAACATGCTGTGCCTGACCGCGCTTGGCGCCGAGGTGCGCGTCTGTGCGCCGCCGGCGCTGATGCCCGAGGGCATCGAGGCGATGCGCGTCACTGCGTTTAACGATTTCGACGCGGCGCTGGCCGGAGCCGACGTGGTGATGATGCTGCGCCTGCAGCAGGAGCGCATGGAAGGGCAGTTCGTCCCCTCCCCGCGCGAGTTCCGCTACCTTTACGGGCTGACGCTTGAAAGGCTGGCCAAGGCCAGGCCCGATGCGCTGGTGATGCACCCCGGCCCGATGAACCGCGGGGTCGAAATCGACAGCGACGTTGCCGATCTTGCCGGGCGTTCGGCGATCACCCGCCAGGTCGAAATGGGCGTCGCCATCCGCATGGCCTGCCTCGATGTGCTGACCCGCAAGCAGCGCGCCGCCGAGGGCTGGGCATGAGCACGCCCGCGCCGCTGATCATCACCAACGGCCTGCTGGTCCTGCCCGAAGGCGAGCCGCGCCGGGGCGCGATCCGCTGTGACACCGGGCGGATTGCCGCGCTGGGCGATGTTGCGGCGCTGCCCGGTGATACGGTGGTCGATGCCAAAGGCGCGCTGATTGTGCCGGGCCTGATCGACTTCGGGGTTTTTGCCATCGACAAGCCGGCGTTCCATTTTGGCGGGATCACCCGGGCGGCGCTGATGCCCGATCAGGCACCGGTGCTCGATCATCCGTCGACCGTGCGGTACGCCGCCCAGTCGGGCAAGCCGGACCTCTGGGTCCACCCGTTGGCCGCCGCGACGCGGGGGTTGAAGGGCGTTGAACTCGCCGAGATTGCCATGATGCGCGACGCGGGCGCGCGGGCGGTTGCCACCGGGCGCACATGGATCGCGGATTCAGGGACGATGCTGCGGTTGCTGCGCTATGCCGGCATGCTCGGGCTGGTGGTAGTTGCCCATAGCGAAGATGCCGGGCTGGTCGGCAACGCGGTCGCCACGGCAGGCGAGATGGCGACCCGGCTCGGGCTGCCCTCGGCCCCCGCCGAAGCCGAGGCGCTGGCGGTGGCGCGCGACATTGCGCTGACCGAAATCGCCGGGGCGCGGCTGCATTTGCGCCAAGTAACAACCGCCGGCGCGCTTGCGCTGGTGCGCGCGGCCAAGGCGCGGGGCGTGGCGGTAACCGCAGGAGTGACCCCGGCTCATTTCATGCTGTCCGACCTGGCGATCGGCGATTTTCGCACCTTTGCGCGCCTCTCACCGCCGCTGCGGTCCGAAAGCGACCGTCAGGCGGTTCTGGCTGCGCTGGCCGACGGAACCATCGACGTCATCGCCTCGGGTCACGATCCGCGCGGGCCGGAGGACAAGCGCCTGCCTTTCGCCGATGCCGAGCCCGGCATGGCCGGCGCCGAAACCTTGCTCCCGCTCACGCTCACTCTGGTGCGGGACGGAGTGATCGACATGGCCCGCGCTTTCCAGCTGCTCGCCGCCAATCCGGCTGCGCTGCTGGGCGTCGATGCCGGCGTATTGGCGCAAGGCATGCAGGCCGATCTGGCCCTGATCGAGCCCGAGCGGCCATGGATCGTCGATTCGGACAAAATGGCGGCCAGCGCCGGCAATACGCCGTTCGACAAGCAACCCGTGCAAGGACGCGTCAGCGCGCTTTACAAGGGCGGCGCCAGCATCGGATAAACGCAGGCGGAGGCGCGATTTTACCGCCGGGCCAAAGCCCGACCCGATCCGGCGTGCGCCAGCGCAGATTGCGCGCCGGCTGGCGTCCGGGTCGCAGCATAGGCGAAGCAGGCCCCGCCGCGGCTTTTGACCGATGCGCAGGTTTCTGCAGCGGTTCCAGCATCGAAACCGGCAGCGGCTACGCGCCAGTAGTTCTTGCCGTCGACCACCGCCGGGGTGATCACCATGCGGTGGCCGCGCAGATTGGGATTGCGGGCGACCAGCAGATCCCAGCCGCGGCGCGCGCTTTGCGGGCTTGAAAACGAGCCCAGCTGGACCAGATGCGAGCCATTGTTGGCGGCGAGCTGCGGTGCGACAGCGGCCGGCTTGGCTGCCGGCAAGGCAACGCGAACCGAGCGAGCCGGGCGCTGACGGCGCTGTACCGGCGCTGCGGCCCGGGTCGCCGCAGACGGCGCTGTAAAGGCATTGGCGAAGGTGTTTTGCACCACGGGTACTGCCTCCGGCACGGTCGCCGCGAAGGGAGGTGCAGAAGCCAGCATTGGCGCCTCGGCAACCGCAGGCAGCTCGGCGTTGGCGGCCAATTGTGCCGGTACCGGCGATGCCGCTTGCACGGCAAGCCGTTCAACGGCAGGCGAACTGGCCAGCGCCAGCTGCGCCGGTTGGCCCGGATCGCTGCGCATGGGCGCGCCGAGCAGTCCGGCGACGCGCTGCTGGTAATCTTGCGGCTTGGCCCGCAGCGCCCAGTCGCTGATGCGTTCGTCGACCTGGTCCGCGGGAACATCCTGCGCCATCATCGTGCGCGCCTCGCGCCAGCGGCCATCCAGTGCATAGGCGTAGGCCAGGTTCTGACGAAGCTTCGGCGAGTTATCTCCGGCTCGCAGGGCATCAGCCAGCAGGGCGACGCCGCGGTTGCTGTCGCCGGCCAGAGCCAGGGCGAGGCCCATATCGCTCACCGGAATGCTGTCGCGCTGCTGCTCGAGGATTGCCAGGGCTTCACGACCATGACCAGCACCAATTTTGGCGAGCGCCAGGCTGAGTGCGGTTCGCGGGCTGTCGTCACCAAGCCTGATGCCATCGTCTAATGCGGTGGTGGCGGAATCGAAGCGGCCCTCGGCAAGATAGGCAAGGCCGAGCTGGGTGCGCAGCGCGGCGCTTTGCGGGTCTTTGGCGACGGATTTTTCGGCGCGGGCGACATTACGCTCGCTGTCGCGATTGGACTTTGCGACTTCGCCGGAGGGCGGCGCATCGGCCCGCGACAAATGAATGCCGCCGGCGCAGCCGGACAGGACAAAGGCTGCAATTGCGCCGGCAGCGGCGAAACGCAGGGTTTTGGGGCGTGAGCGGTGTAAGGTCATGGTTAGTCCCCTTTGCGAAAATCAGCGGCGTTTTGCGGCTTCAGCCGCCAACGCAGCGACGTTGGGTAGTTCGGCGATCAGGCGGTCGAGTGCCTCGGTTAGGATCTGCTGGGCGCTGCGGTTATCCAGGGTACAGGCCAGTCGCAGCTTGAGATGGCGTTCTGCATCGAGGCGCAGGGTGAAGGCGGCGCTGCGTCCGTCGGCCAGCGCGGAACGGCGCGGGCGGACGGGTGCGATCGCCACTGGCGCTGCGGACACGCGGGCAAAGATGCTTTCCTGCTGGCGGACCACGTCGGGCACCCCGGCCGCCGCCGACATCGCTCCGACATTTATCGCAACGATTTCGGCCTCATGATACTGGCCGGGTTCGTCGTCACCCATGTCGTTGAACCCGAGGTCGCTCTCGAGATCGCGGCCAGCCGCCTGCTGCGGCTGCTGAAACGCAGGCCGCATCGCCGGGCGTGCACCGCCCTTGCGGGCGAGCAGTTTGGGCGTGAGTGACGCCAGGGGTTTATGTGCGGTCATGGCCCCCGCTTCCCTCACGAGCCGGCAACGCGGCGGCCGAATCCGCCGGCGGGTCGCTGCGCACCCGGCAGCACCGAGACACTGCTCGGCGCCGCAAAAACGGTTCGGCGGAAATTCTTTTCCAGCCGGTCTGAAATATAATTCCACAGGGAAACGACTTCGTTCGCCGAACGGCCATTGGGATCGACTTCCATGACCGTGCGGCCGTCGATCATCGAAGCGGCGAAATCGGTGCGGTGATGCAGGGTGACCGGGGCAACTGTACCGTGCTGCGAAAGCGCCACCGCAGCTTCGGAAGTGATCTTGGCCTTGGGCGTGGCGGCGTTGACGACGAAGAGCAAGGGCTTGCCGGCTCGTTCGCACAGATCGACCGTGGCGCCGACCGCGCGCAGATCGTGCGGACTTGGGCGAGTCGGGACGACAATCAGCTCGGCGACCGAGATCACGCTCTGGATCGCCATGGTAATTGCCGGGGGTGTGTCGATCACCGCCAGGCGAAAGCCCTGCTGGCGCAGGACCGCCAGATCAGCGGCAAGGCGCGCAATGGTGGTTTGCGCAAAAGCAGGAAATTCGGCCTCGCGCTCATTCCACCAATCGGCCAGCGAACCCTGCGGGTCGATGTCGATCAGCACGACCGGCCCGGCGCCGGCGCGCTGGGCCTGCACGGCCAAGTGGCCCGAGAGCGTGGTCTTGCCCGAGCCGCCCTTCTGTGATGCCAATGCCAGTACGCGCAAAGCGATTCCCCCGAAATGCTGAACATGATGTAATAGCGTTCTGTCTGGGGGATCGCAGAACGTTCCTAATTTTGGGTTAATGGCAGGCGCTGCAAATTGTGAAAAATGCGCACCGATCTGGGCGGCCGGAGATGTTACAGTGGCTTTAACCATTATGCTGCACCGTACAAAGCTACCGGCTGGGCCGAACTTCAAATCGGCTGCTGCGGAATGCCTGGATCCGGGTTAAGGCAGCTGCACGAAGCGCAGTTTTCGGAGATTTGGCCAATGTTTGCAGCCAGACAGCTTGGCCTAAGTTTATTCTACGGCATTTGCGTGCTCGCGGCAGGGCCAGCGCAGGCCGACGTCAAGGCAGGAGTCGATGCCTGGACCCGGGGCGATTTTGCCGCAGCGGTTGCGGAATGGGAAATACCCGCAACGAACGGGGACGCCGATGCGCTGTTTAATCTGGGCCAAGCCTACAAATTGGGCCGGGGCGTTCCTCAGGATGTGGCAAAAGCCGAGGGGCTTTTCGGCAGAGCGGCGGCCAAGGGCCATATGCAGGCCTCGGACAATTATGGACTGATGCTGTTCCAGCGCGGCGACAGGGCCAAGGCGCTGCCCTACATCAGTGCCGCTGCCGACCGCGGCGATCCGCGCTCGCAGTATCTGCTCGGCATCGCCAGCTTCAACGGCGACAATGTGCCCAAGGATTGGGTGCGCGCCTATGCTCTTGTCACGCTTGCCCACCAGGGCGGCCTGGCGCAGGCCGCCGCCGCGCTCTCGCAAATGGACCAGCACATTCCCCTGAACCAGCGCCAGAAGAGCGTGCCGCTCGCACAGCAACTGGCAGCGCAAGCCCAATCTACCCGAGATCGCCAGTTCGCCGCAGCCGACCTTGGCGGGTCCGTGCCAAACACCCCGGCTGCGTCCGTCATCACAGCGCTGCGGCGTCCGCCGGCTGCGGCCAGCGCCAGTCCGACCAATGCCAATGCCGGCCATGCCTGGCCGCGCCTTACGGGCGCTCTTGCAGCCCCGAAGCCGCCGCTGGCGGTCCCGGCCCTGCGTCCTGCCCCGCCAAAACCCGCGATGCCCGCAGCGAAAGGGCTTACTGCCCAGATGCCAGCCGCCGGCAACTGGCGGGTGCAGCTTGGCGCGTTCGGCGTGCCTGCCAATGCCGAAAAACTGTGGGAGCGGGTCAAATCTCGGCCCGAATTGGCCGGACATGCCCGGATGCTGGTTCCGTCGGGGAAACTGAGCCGATTGCTGGCGGGCGGCTTTGCCAGTCAGGTCGCAGCGCAATCGGCTTGCGCACGATTGTCAGCGGCCGGCATCAGCTGCCTGGCTGTCGCCAACTGATACCAAAGTCCGATGACCTTGACTCATTGGACTTTAGTTAAGCCCGTGCGGCGCTTGAGCATTTCCAAGGCGTGATGCGTCAGCATCTCAGCGCCTTGGTATGAGGCGCACCTGACGGAAAGCGGTCGAAAGCAGTAGACCTCACCGCCTTACGCAAACGGGTTTTTCGCGCTTCGCAGGGTTAGCCGGATCGGCACCGCGTCAAATCCCAGCTCTCGCCGGATGCTGTTCACCAGATAGCGCCGGTAGCTTTCCGGCAGTAGCTCGAGCCGGGTGCCGAACAGCACGAAGCCGGGCGGACGCGTTTTCGCCTGGGTGATATAGCGCAGCTTGATGCGTTTGCCGCCGGGCGCGGGCGGCGGATTGGCCTCGAGCGCGTCATCGAACCAGCGGTTGAGCTGTCCGGTGGGCACCCGCTTCGACCAGGCTTCGCGTATATGGAAGCCGGCGCGCAGCATATCGTCGAGGCCCTTGCCGGTGCGGGCCGAAACCGCCAGCAGCGGTACTCCGCGCACCTGCGCCAGCCCGTCCTCCAGCGCGCCCCTGATGCCGTTGAACAAGGACGAAGCGTCCTGCGCGATATCCCATTTGTTGATTGCGATGATCAGCGCCCGGCCCTCTTCGAGCACCATCGAGGCGATCTTGAGGTCCTGATGCTCAAGGCCCAGGGTCGCATCGAGCAGCAGCACCACGACTTCGGCGAAATCCACCGCATGGCGGGCGTCGGCGACCGCGAGTTTCTCCAGCTTGTCGGAAACCCGCGCCTTCTTGCGCATGCCGGCGGTATCGATCAGCCGCACGGCTCGTTCTTCGCCCGACTGCGGATCGCGCCACTGCCAGTCGACCGCAATCGAATCGCGGGTGATCCCCGCTTCCGGCCCGGTGAGCAGGCGGTCTTCGCCGAGCAGGCGATTGATCAGGGTCGACTTACCGGCATTGGGCCGGCCGACGATCGCCAGCTTGAGCGGACCGGACAGCGATTCCTCATCCTCGTCCTCGAAAGCCTGTTCGGCCGGCTCCCGATTTTCGATCAGCGGTTGCAGCGCCTCGAACAAATCGGCCATGCCCTCGCCGTGTTCGGCTGAAAACGGGATCGGCTCGGCGAAACCCAGGGCAAAGGCCTCGATCACGCCGGCATCCCCGGCCCGACCTTCGGCTTTATTGGCCACCAGTATCACCGGCAGGTTCTGACTGCGCAGCCAGCGGGCGATCTCCTCATCGAGCGGGGTGATGCCGGCGCGGGAGTCGATTACGAACAGCGCGACATCGGCGCCCTTGAGCGACACCTGGGTCTGCGCCCGCATCCGCCCGGGCAGGCTCGCGGGATCATCGTCCTCCCAGCCGGCGGTATCGACAAGCGTGAAATCGAGGCCGATCAGATGCGCCTCGGCAAAACGGCGGTCGCGGGTGACGCCGGGCTGGTCGTCGACCAGCGCCAGCTTCTTGCCGGTCAGCCGATTGAACAGCGTCGATTTGCCGACATTGGGTCGGCCGATAATGATTACCTGCGGCAGCATGACCCGCGCCTGCTCCCTCGCGGCCTGCTTGGCAAGCCAGCCGGTAAATTGGTGCGCTGACCATCTCGCTGGACGTTAGTCCGAAATTAACCATCGCGACCTAGCCTGGATGCATGGCTTTGCGGTTTCCCCGATGTGCGTTCGCCGTGCTTTTCGGCTTCGCCGCGCCCGCGATGGCGGAAACGAACCTCGCGATCGAGCGGGCTCCCGGTCGTGGCGGCGGCACCGAATTGTCGGGCTATCTGCAATGCGTACCCTATGCACGCCAGGTCTCTGGCATCCGGATTTTCGGGGATGCCTATCGCTGGTGGGATCAGGCCGAGGGGCGCTACGCCAGGGGCAGCTCGCCGAGAATAGGCGCGGTGATGGCGTTTCGCCCGCATGGCAATATGCGGCTGGGCCATGTCGCGGCGGTCAGCCAGATCGTCGATTCGCGGACCGTCCTGCTGCGCCATGCCAACTGGTCGCCGATCAACGGCAGGCGCGGCCAGATCGAGGACGACGTGCGCGCCGTCGATGTCTCGCCCGGTAACGACTGGAGCGCGGTGCGTGTCTGGTTCGGCCCGATCCAGGCACTGGGCACGACCCATTGGCCAGTGCAAGGCTTCATCTACAATCGGCCCGTGGACAATGAACGGGATCGACCGGCGCAATGGGCTGGTGCCGACGATCCGATTGGCGACATCATCGCGCGCGTACTGCGCCGCCGCAATTTCGCCCTGTCACGCTGATCAGCCGGCAGCTCCCCCCTTGGCGACGGGTGCCTCTTCGCCGAGATCCTCGAACCAGGCTTCGACAGGCCCGCTGAGCTTGAGCGTCAAAGGCTGGCCGCGCCGGTCCATCGTCTTGCCCGCCTGCACCCGGATCCAGCCCTCGGAAATGCAATATTCCTCGACATTGGTGCGTACCGCGCCCTTGAAGCGGATGCCGATGCCGCGGCGCAAGCAGTCCTCGTCGTAATGCGGGCTTTTGGGGTGGATCGCCAGGCGATCGGGAGGCACGTCGGCGCCGGAGACGGTTTCTTCGCTCATCGCCAAGCGCATCTAGGGCGCGGCGAGCGCTTGTCAATTCGCCCGTCATTGCCTAAAGGCGCGGCTTCCGCCTCAAACTGCCCCGCAGGCACCGATTTGGGACGCGGGCGCGTAGCTCAGCGGTAGAGCACACCCTTCACACGGGTGGGGTCGCAGGTTCAAACCCTGCCGCGCCCACCATTGCGCCCCGGCTTAGAAGCGCGGTTGGCGTGAGTTTCGGCCAAGCAGGCGAGTGCCGGCATCTCTTATAACCATATTGGTGATATTTAGCTTTCCTACACCGTCATCCGGGTTGTAGATGGCGTCACACAGTCCAAAATCGCAATTGGCGCTGGGCTTCCAACCATGGCCGATTTCGCATCTCCCACAATCGATTATTGCCCCACCCCCAGCCCCGCCCGCAAGCAAGCGGAAGGGGAGTTGCCCGGAGCTTGCACCCTATGAACGGTATTATCGGCGAGTTCCGCATCGGCGAGGATGTCTCGGTGGCGCTGGAGGCGACTGCCGGCGATCCGGCGACGGTCACCGCCATCGCCGCCAAGATGAAACCGGCGAAAGTTTCGGGTAACCGCATTGTCCTCGACGATACTGCGCCCGGCATCGACATGGCGGTAATATCGCAGGGCGCCGCCGGCTGGCTGGTCTCGCTCGGCAATATCGCCACCGCTAGCCTGACACCCGGTCTTTACAGCATCGATGCCCGGCTGACCTTTGCCAGTGCGGTCGAGATTACCGATCAGACCGGGTTCATCGCCTTGACCAGGGCCGCTGTGGCATGAGCCTGACGATCCGCTGGCGCACTCCCAATCGCCGCATTACCGCGCGCTGGCGTGGCCCCGCTGGGATCGCGCAGGCGCTGACCCGCAATCCGCAAATGCCGGTTGCCGCAATTATCGGACCGCAGGGGCCCGCAGGAGCGAGCGCGATGCCGGTGCGGATCGAGGCTTCGCTCGCCGCGACCTGGATTCTCGCCAACCCGCTTGGCCGCATACCGACGGTGCAGGTCTTTCTCGCTAGCGGCGAGCCGGTGCTGACCGACGTGCAGGCCAGCGCCTCGCAGATCACCGTCACCTTCCCCTCGCCGCAACAGGGTTTCGTTCTCGCCTTTTGAGGAGCCAACACCAATGAAAATCATGAACGGCCTCGATCTCCAGTCGCAGAAGATCGTCAATCTCGCTGATCCCTCGGCCAATAGCGACGCTGCCAACAAGCAGTACGTGGATACCGTCGCGCGCGGATTGCAGTGGAAGGCGCCGGCGCGCGCGGCCTCGACCGCCACTGTCACCCTCGCTGTGCCGGGCGCCACGCTGGACGGCGTTGCGCTGGCGGCGAACGACCGCATCCTGCTCAAGAACCAGACGGCGGCCGCGGAAAACGGGCTTTACCTCTGGTCCGCGTCCGGCTCGGCGCTGGTCCGCACGGTGGACGCCGATACCAATGGCGAACTGGCGCCAGGTATCGCGGTCTCCGTCACCGAGGGAACGGCGAATGCCGACAAGGCGTTCATCATCATCTCCGACGCCGCGATCACCATCGGCACAACCACGCAGAGCTGGGGCCAACTGGGCGGCGCCTCGTCCTATACCGCCGGCAACGGCATCAACATCGCCGGCTCCGTAATCAGCGCGGTGGCGGCGGCGAGCGGGGGCGTCTCGGTGGGCGCCGGCGGCATCGCGCTCGACAACTCGATTGCCGTGCGCAAGTTTGCCGCAATTCTCGGCAATGGCGCGGCTACCGCGATCGCGGTCACCCACAATCTCGGCACCCAGGATATCACCGTCGCGGTCCGCGAAGTGGCGACCAACGCCGGGGTGCTGACCGACCTTGCCGCCACCGACGCCAACACCGTGACCCTGACCTTCGCCGTAGCGCCCGCCA
>JANLQW010000272.1:0-10339 GCA_031368085.1 Novosphingobium sp.
CTGCCCTTCGCCATGCTCAATGGCTGCAAGGACTCCGTGGTCCTCGATCTCAAGACCCCGCAAGGCAAGGCGGCACTGCTTGACCTTGCCCGCACGGCAGACGTTCTGTGGAGAATTTCGCACCCGGCACGATGGATCGGCTGGGGCTTGGCGACGCAGTGCTCCAGGCCGAAAATCCGCGCCTGATCTATGCGTCGAGCTCGGGCTATGGCCGCGATGGACCGTATGCTGCTTATCCCGCGATGGACCTTACCGTGCAGGCGATGTCGGGCGCGATGCACGTCACCGGCTTTCCCGATCGTCCCCCCGTCAAAGCGGGCCCGGCTATCGCCGATTTCTTCACCGCCATACATTTCTACGGCGCGATCATGACCGCCTTGTTTGAGCGCGAACGCACGGGCGTGGCGCGGCGGCTGGAAGTGGCGATGCAGGACGCAATCTACGCCTCGCTCGGCTCCAACCTCGGGATGCACTGGTTTGCGAAGGGAAAGGACGTTACCGCGCGCACCGGCAACCGCCACGGCGGCCTCGCCGAATGTCCCTACAACGTCTATCCCACCAGCGACGGTTATGTTTCGGTGATGTGTGTAGGCGATAGCCACTGGCGCACACTGGCGGCAGTCATGGGGCATCCAGAGCTGGCCGAGGATCCCCGCTATGCGACCTTGAAGAACCGGGTGACCCAGATCGACGAAGTCGATGCGCTGGTCGAGCAATGGACCCGGCCCCAGACCTCGGCGCAAGTTTTCGAGACGTTGATGGCCGCTCGTCTGCCAAGCGCCCCGGTTCGCAACCTCGACGAAGTTATGGAAGATCCAAACATGCATGCGCGCGGCGCACTGCAACGGATCGACCATCCCGAATTTGGCCCGATGGTGCTGCTGCACTCACCCATGCGCTATGACGGTGTGCCCCAGCGCCCGCTCGAACCAAGCCGCCCGCTGGGTGCCGACACGGCAGGGGTGCTGCTCGAACGCACGGGATTGTCGGCGGATGATATCGCGGCGGTGGTCGCGCGCAACACCGGCTGATTCAGTCCATGCGATAGCCGCCATCGACGTTGAGCGTCTGCCCGGTGATATAGCTCGCATCGGGGCCGAGCAGGAACGCAATGGCTGCTCCCAGTTCGCTGACCGCGCCGCGTCGGCCCATCGGAATGATCGCGTGGTTATAGGTCGCCTTGAAATCGTCGAAGGCGATACCGGCGGCGGTGGCCTTGCGGCCGATGGTGCCATCAAGCATGTCGCTGTCGATCGATCCGGGGCAGACGCAATTGACGCGAATTCCGTCCCGCGCCACTTCGGCAGCCAGCTGCTGGGTCAGCCCGACGACGCCGAACTTGCTGGCGCAATAGCCGCCATAGCCGGGCAGGCCAAACCGCCCGGCGAGCGATGACACATTGACGATCGCCCCGCCGCGTCCGTGCAAGAGCATCGACTGCACCGCCGCCTTGCAGCAGCGATAGACACCGTTGAGATTGATATCGATCGTGGCGTGCCACAAGTCGTCTTCCATCGTGGCGATCGGTGCGGCCCCGGCGTTGCTGGCGACGCCAGCGTTATTGACAAGCCCGGTCAAGGGCCCGAGTTCGCGCTCAGCGGCGATGACACAGGCCTTCACGGCATCATTGTCGGTCACGTCGCAGTCCAACGCCAGCGCCCTGCGACCCATCGCGCGGATTTCATCCGCCAGCGATTCCACACCGCGCCAACCCGCCTCCTGCTCGTGCGCGGGCAACAATTCGGGCGCACGACGGATCGCGCTGACCACGACATCGCCGCCGTCCTCGGCGATGCGCCGGGCAGTGGCCGCACCGATGCCGCGCATGCGCCCGGCTCCGGTGATCCACACGACCTGTCCTGCCAGTTTACCCATTTTGCCTCCTGCTTTGGCTCGCCCGCCTGAATTCGTCACCAGTCGCGATCGACGTATACCCGTTCCTTGCCGGCAAGAAAGTTCGACCGGGTCCAGTCGATGAAATTGCGCTCGTCTTCGACCGCCGCGGCTTTTGCCGCATGGGCTTCCGGTCCGATTGGGGGAGCCGACTGGTCGAACCAGGCTTCGGCATGGCCGATAAACTCTCCTGCTGGCGAGCCGAAGATTGCCGCAAGTTCGGCAGTGAGCGCGCTCGGCGTGCGGTGGACCTGGCAATAGGCCAGCGTGCCGCGCGCCGGGGCATGGCTGCGGACCAGCGGGCCGTGGCGGGTGAGCCAGTAGGTTTGCGCCTCTGCATCGCCCAGATGCGCCAGAGGCCGCAGGGAGAAATGGACCTTGGCTACTCCGGTGCGCGCGCCGGCAACGATGCGCTGCGGGCTCGTGGAGACTTGCGGATACTCATGCGCGAGCCACAGCGGCGAGGAAGCCGGATCGGCAATATCCGCCAGCGCATCGGCAAGCCCCGCCAGTCGCCGCCGCCCGTCGGCCGAGGCCAGAACCGCCTGCAACGCGCCTTCCGAAGACCACCAGCTTTCGGCAACACCATCGGCAGGCGGCAACATCGTTCCGCGATCGGCCTGCGCCGCAGCTTCGATCGCCGTGGTCGAAGCGGTGCGACAGGTCTGTATATGGCGTACCATATCGAGGTGGACCTGTTGCGCGGCGAATTCCGGTCCCATCCGGTCCCGCCAGAGCCGGTCGAACTCTTCGCCGGAACTGCCGAGCCGGCGTTTAAGCAGATGGACCAGCCTGATCATCGCGTCGTTCCGCCTTTTACTTGCTTTTCAGCTTGAACACCCACAGCCGCACCCCGCCATTGGCCGATTCGATTTCCGGCGTCAGCGTCGAAACCAGAATATCGACCGAATTGCCCCCGCCGGTGGTCACTGCGACATATTGTTCGCCATCGATGGCGAAAGTAATCGGCGTGGAGCTTGGCATCTGATCGAGCCGGGTTTCCCACAGCACAGTGCCGGTCGCGGAGTCATAGGCCTTGAACTTGCGGTCACGGCTGCCGCCGAACACGACATTGCCCGCCGTGGCCAGCGCCGCCGCCGATGTCGGCGCGCGCTGGCGGGTGTTCCAGCGCTGCGCCTTGCCGGTTACATCGATGGCCATCATGCCGCCGATCTTGCCGGGATTGTTGCGCGGGACATCGACGCCGTAGCGGATGTCATAGGCTTCACCCTTCATCCACACGTAGTTCTGACAACTATTGAAGTAGGGCATGTAAACTGTGCCGCTGCGCGCGTCGTAGCTGGTGGCAGGCCAGTTGCGCGCGCCGGTGGCATAAGGGCAGAACTTTTTGTACACGCCCGGATCGGGCTCAAGCGCCGGATCGATGACCTTCCGGCCAGAGACCGGATCGATCCGGGTAACGAGGTTTTGCAACCCGGCATCGTAGGACATGATATATTTGCCGGTTCGCGCGTCGATCACGTCGAGGATGCCGAGCTTGCCCATAGTCATTACCGCCCGGCGCGGACCTTTGCGTCCCGGCAGGCTGATGACCTGGCGTTCGTAGACCCAGTCCATGTCCCACACGTCGCGCTGCATGTGCTGGTAGTGCCAGCTGAGCTTGCCGGTATCGGGATTGAGCGCCAGCGTGCTGTCGGTATAGAGCGCGTCCTTGTTGCCCTTGCCGGGCAACATCAGTGGCGCGATGTGATAGGTCTGGCCGGTGCC
This sequence comes from Novosphingobium sp., assembly GCA_031368085.1. GTDB lineage: Bacteria > Pseudomonadota > Alphaproteobacteria > Sphingomonadales > Sphingomonadaceae > Novosphingobium. The sequence continues at coordinate 3,622 of JANLQW010000272.1, forward strand.
GAACAGGACATTGTTGTTCACCGCGTCATAAGTGCCCGCGACCCACACCGACGCGCCGTTGCGCTTGTCGACCGGTGCGTTGTTCCAGCTGTCGAAGCCAGGCTCGCCAGCGCGCGGGATGGTGTAGAAACGCCAGGCTTCCGTGCCAGTGGCGGCATCAAGTCCGACGATGAAGCACTGGCCCGGTTCTTCCGCCCCGGCGCAACCGGTCATGCCCTGGATGACCTTGCCGCGCACGACGATCGGACCGCCATTGATGCGCAGCGTCGCGCGCGACTTTTCGATCAAGCGGTCCCACACCAGCTTGCCGCTGCGCATGTCGATGGCGAGCATGTGGTTATCGATCGTCGGGACATAAAGGTTGTCGCCGTAGATGGCGATGGCGCGGGGCTGGGTGGCAGGCGCTCCGAACATCGGGATCGTTACCGGGCGATCGAATGACCACAGCGCGTCGCCAGTCCTGACATCGAAGGCTTGGACGATGCCGTTCGAATTAGCGAACAAGACGCCGTCATGAAATAGCGGCGTGATCCCGTTCGAACCATTGGCCAACGCCGCCGACCAGGCCAGGGTAAGATCGCTGACATTGCCTGAATTAATCAGGGTGAGCGGGCTAAAACCATGGCCATCGTCGGTGCGCCGCCACTGCAACCAGTCGGCATCGGGCGGGTTGCGCAGCATGGCTTCGGTTACCGTGGAAAGCCCGGCAAGCCGCGCCGCGCGGGCGTCCATGACCGCCTTCCAGGTCTCGTCGTGATTGATCACCTGATCGAGATTGCCGTCCGGCTTGGGGGCGTCAGCCTCGCTGGACAGCACGGGGGCCAGCTGGGCCGCTCCTGCGAGCGCGATGGCGTTGACGGTCGCGACATGGGTAGCAATTGCGCGCGTGACTTCGGGCGCCAGACTGCCGGGAGCGGTCGGCGGCATGGTCTTGCCGATTTTCAGGAGCAGTGCTTCAAATCCTGCCTCACGCCAACGGGCCGCGAAACCTTCGCCCACGATCGGCGGGCCCATCGCGCCCTTCAAGTCCTTGCCGTGGCAGCCGGCACATTGGGCCTGATACAGCGCCGCACCATCGGGCTGCTGCTGGCCGGCAAGCGGCGCTGACCATACTCCCGCGAATGCAAAGGCGAGTGTCACCGCCGCCAAACCTGTCGACCATTTCATCGTCGCACCGATCCTCCTCAGCAGGGCAGCAGACGCTGCCCGAGTCTGGCAATTTACGTGCCGGCGAACGAAAAAGGGGGTCGGATTTCGCCGGCCCCCTTTTCGTTACACCATGGCGCTCGGCTCAGTTGCCCGAGCCGGGTCCGTAGCTGATTTCCACCCGGCGGTTCTGCAATTCGCGCACGCCGTCCGAAGTCGGCACGCGGTTGTTGCTTTCGCCAAACCCTTGCGTGGTGATCGACCCGTCAGCCACGCCGCGGCCGGTCAGATAGCCGCGCACGGAGCCAGCACGCCGTTCCGACAGGCCCTGGTTGTAGGACGGGCTGCCCGAACGGTCGGTATAGCCGGCGATCATCACCGGGATGCGCTCGCAGCTGCCATAAGCCGTGACCGCGCTGTCGAGGATGGTTGAGGCTTCCGCCGTGATGTCCGACTTGTCCCAGTCGAAGAACACGATGTACGGCCCCTTCTCGCAGACAGCTACCGGCGGTGGTGGTGGTGCCGGGGGAGGAGGCGGTGGGGCAGGAGGTGGCGGCGGCGGCGGCGGCGGCAGCGGCTCGGAGCGGTCGCCGCTGAACTTGAAGCCGAGAGTAACGCCGTAAGTTGCCGGCTTGCCGGCAAACCGCGCCGACGAGTCGCTCGAGGGCACAACGGCGGACCAGTAATACTTGTTGAACACGTTCTTGCCCCAGAGCATCACCCGCCATTGGCCGTCCTCGGCTTCATAGCCAAGCCGGGCATCCACGGTTGCATAGCCATCGATGGTGTAGGGGTATGGCCCGACACCCGGCGCAATGCGATACCGCGGGCCATTGGGCAGCGTGGTTACACCGCCACCCAGCGCTGCATCCTGTTTGGACTTGTAATTGACCGTGACCCCGAAGAACGGCGTCGCACCGCCCGGATTGGGGCGATAATCGAGGTTGCCTGAAAACGAGAACTTCGGTGTGTACGGGAGCGGGTTGCCCGACAGGTCTTCCCGATTATCTCCACCCGAGACGTAATTCGGATTGTCGAGGCCGCCGAAGATATCATAGCCAAAAAATTTCTGAACCTTTGAATCAAGGAAGGTACCGGCCGCAGAAATTGTCAACCCTCGAACTGGGCGCACAGTGATGTCCGCCTCCAAGCCGAAAATTCGCGATTTCGGCACATTGACGAGTGTATCGAGAGTGCCAAACACGGCATCCAGAAGCTTGCCGCGGACCTGCTTGTCCTTGTAATCATAATAAAATGCGGCACCATTGAACTGCACTGCACCGTCGGCAAGTGTCGCCTTGAAACCCGCTTCGAATGCCGTAACCGATTCCTGCACCACCGGCAGAGCTGAAATATAGGCCGCGGCAGCAAGCGCCGGAAAGCTGCCCGCCTTGTAGCCGCGCGAGACGTTGGCATAGATCAGCACATCGTCCGACGCCTTGTAATCCAGGCCGACCCGCCAAGAGACATTGTGCTGCTTGAGGGTCGCAACAAGAGGAATGCCCGGAATACCCACTCCCCGAAAATTATTCGGCGTTAAAGGATTTCCATCAAGGTCGGTGCCAGGCCCAGAAAATGTCGGGCTATTGAGCGTGACATCCGGGTGAAGGAACCCAGCCGGCAACGCCGAATTAAGCGTGTAGCTGTCGTTCGGGCCAATCGGGGTAAATGCGCCGGGAGCGAACCCCGTAGCCAATCCTCCCAACAGATTGAACAGCTTGTCGACGTTGCCGTTGGTTAGATTATAAGCGGAATTGATCGCGTCGATCTTGGAACTGGTATAACGCGCACCGGCCTTCAGCGTTAACTGATCGCTGATTTCGAATTCCACATTGCCGAACACAGCATAGTTCTTGATCTTTTGACTCAGCCTGTCGCCACTGGAGTTGATGTAGAGATTGGGAGCGTAGTGGTTCGAGTTGGCGTAATAGCGCAACATCTGGTCTTCCAGAGTCTTGCTGTCTTCATAGTTGCCGCCGATGAGCCAACGGAAATTGGACGTCGGATCGTTGGCCAGGCGCAGTTCCTGGTTGAACGATGTGATCGTTCCGTGGTTCGACTGCAAGTCATAGGCGACAAGCGCCATGCCGTCGCCATCGGTGCGCATATCCTGCTGGAAATCCACATATGACGTCAACGATGTCAGCGTCAGGCCACCCAGTTCGATGTCCGCGCGAAATGCGGCCTGCCAGAATTTGCGATCGGCGAACGGATCGAAATTGGTAGCGCGCGCCGTTCCGAGGACAATCCCGCCACTCCCGTCCAACAATTGCGTAGCCGTTTCCGGATCCAGTCGCAGCGTGGACCAGTCGGCCGCCCGCGGATCGAAGGGCGAAAACGGATAGCTCAACTGCGCCGAAGGGGCACCAGGGATGAGCGGAGGGGACAGATAATTGCGCTGGGCATCAACCACCGCCGGCGAGCCGGCCACTCCCGGTCCGCCATTGTTATTCACCTGCTCATGCACCGCAATCAGCTGCTGCGCTTGCGGCTGCGATTTGTCGCGCCAGTGGTTGGCGCTGACGTTGAGGGTGATCCCATCGCTGGGCCTGACCTCGAACGTCACGCGCCCGGCATAATAGGATTGCTTGCCGTTGCCATCGTCGCGCGTGTAGCTCCTCTGCCAGTCATCGGATCGCAGCCCGGTAAACGCCAGGCGGATGCCGGCCATCTCGCCGAGCGGACCGCTGATAAAGGCATTGCCGTCAACCTGATTGAACCGGCCGTAGGTGATATCCCCGCCGGCGGTCAGCACATCGGTCGGCTTGGCGGCGACATAGTTGATCGCGCCGCCGGTCGAGTTCTGGCCGAACAGGGTGCCCTGCGGGCCCTTGAGCACTTCGACGCGCTCAAGATCGTAGGCCGAGTGGCTGGCGAGCACCGGGAAGCTCAGCGGCACCTGATCGATATAGACACTGACCGCTGGATAGACGCCCAGAGAGCTTTCGTTGAAACCGACACCGCGCAGGGTGAAGATCGGGGTATTGGTGGTGCTGGGCGTGAAACTCAGGCCCGGGACGATGCTCGCAATGTCTTCAAGCGAGGTGATTTTGCGTTCGGCCAGCGCCTCGCGGCCCATGGCGGTGATGGTCAGACCCACATCGTTGAGGTTCTGCTCGCGCTTGTTGGCGGTAACGATGATCTCATTAACATCGCCAGAAGCGGTTTCATCCGCCGACTGGGCCATGGCGGGTACACCGCTCGCCAGCATCGCCAGTACAGAGCCGCACGCGAGCATTTTGAACCTGGATTTCATTGTTAATTACCCCCCCTGGAAGCCCGGATCGTCCTGCGTCCCTGACATTGGTTTCCCGAAGTTTGTTTGGTAAAAGTCTCCAGAGGGATGTCAATGGCAAAGCCCGCAGATTCTCACTACCATACCCGCTCCAATATCTTCCGCTGCCCCGGAAATGGCCGGTTTCAGCGGTAATTAACGGCAGAGATCGGTGTTTTCGGCGCTTGCAGATCATATCGCAATTACGAGTTGTGTTGCCGAATTGCATCATTTTGCGGAATGACCAGCCTTCGGTGCGATCAGTTACGCGGGGTCGCCCCGCATCTTGCTCCAGGCCTTTACCGAAAATGATTCGACATATCGCCGCCTGCACGCAATTCATGCACCGCAGCCACCCGATCCTGGAGACCCATGTGTCCATTCGCCTGTCCGATCCCCTGTCACTCCCCTGCGGCGCCATTTTGCCCAACCGCATCGCCAAGGCCGCCATGACCGAGGGCCTTGCCGACAACGACGGACGCGCCACGGCGCGCAATGTGCGGCTTTACGAGCAGTGGGGCGCGGGCGGCGCGGGGCTGTTGCTGACCGGCAACATACTGATCGATCACCGCTTCCTCGAGCGGCCGCGCAATGTGATCGTCGAGCGCGGCCGCGATCTTGGTGCGCTGCGCGAGCTTGCTGCGGCGGCAACCGCTCACGGCGCACAGTGCTGGGTGCAGATCAACCACCCGGGACGTCAAGCCGGCCTTGGCGCAGAGCAGTTGGTCGGACCTTCGGCGGTTCCATACTCCACCGGCAGCGACAAGATCACCCGCGCGCTCACCTCGGGCGAGATTCACGATATCATCGACCGTTTCGCCTATGTAGCGGAAACCGTGCGCGACTGCGGCTTCACGGGCGTGCAAATCCATGCCGCGCACGGCTACCTCAATTCCCAGTTCCTATCGCCGCTGACCAATCTGCGAGACGACGAATGGGGCGGCTCGCTGGAAAACCGGGCAAGGATGCTGGTTTCGGCGGTGCGGGCGGTCCGGAAGGCAGTCGGACCGGACTTTCCCATCTCGGTCAAACTCAATTCCGCCGACTTCCAGCAGGGCGGCTTCACCGAGGATGAGTCGCTGACCGTCATCGGCTGGCTTGAACAGGCCGGGATCGACCTGCTTGAGATTTCAGGCGGAAATTATGAATCCATGGAGATGGTCGGTGTCAGCAACCCCGGCTCGCCGCAGCCGGAACGCCGCGCCAGCACGGTCGCGCGCGAGGCCTACTTCGTTGCCTTTGCCCAACGTATCCGGCCGCACACAAGCGTCCCGCTGATGGTCACCGGCGGCTTTCGTTCGCGCACCGGGATGGTTGCGGCGCTGGCATCGGGAGCGCTCGATGTCATCGGAATCGGGCGGCCATTCTGCGCCGATCCCGCCGTTGCCGCCGGGCTGCTCAGCGGTACGATTGGCAACGCCCATTCTCCCGATAGCGCCCCTCATATCCCCCGGGACGCCATGCCCGAAGCGGACTACATGACCCACTTCATCGCCCAGGTTCAAAGCGGCATATGTTACAACTATAACCGCATCCGCGATCTTGCAGATGGCACTTCCACGGCCAGCGAAACTGACTGGCTGTATAACCTGCGCCAGCACGAAGCGGTCGAAGCAACCGGCGCGGCTGCCTACCATGCCCTAAACGGCGGACCCTGACTTGCAATCCGAACTTTTTTCCGGTTAGCCTCCCATAAAGCACGGGCGATGGCTGCATCGCACAGGCAACCAGTAGGAGCACTTCGATGGCCAGCGCAGAACATGATCGGGCAGTTGAACTGTTCAAGGCGACCATTCCCGGCGTCGATGCACCTATCTCCGAATGGCGCCAGCTGTTCGAGCAAATGTGCGTCTCGTTCAGCTTGCCGGGCGATGCGGTGATCGAACCGGTCGATGCCGATGGCGTGCCCTGCCTCAAGGTGGCCATGCCGGGCGCGGCCCCGGCAAAGCTGGTCATCCATTATCACAGCGGCGGCTATGTGATGGGTTCGGCCAATGCCTACCGAGAGTTCGCCTGCCGCCTTTCGGAGGTAACCGGGGCAATCGTGCTGCTCCCCGATTACCGCTTGGCGCCCGAAAATACCTATCCCGCCGCTGCCGACGATGGGCTGACGGTGTACAATTGGGCCGTCCGGCATTGGCAGCCATCCTCGATCATCGTAAGCGGCGATTCGGCTGGCGGCGGTCTGTGCCTGGCGACCCTGATGGCGGTGCGCGACGCGGGTGGGCCGAATCCGGCGGGCGGAGTGGCCATCTCGCCGCTGCTGGATCTTGCCGGAGAAGGGCAATCCTGTGAAAC
>JANLQW010000004.1:0-7098 GCA_031368085.1 Novosphingobium sp.
CGCCCGATCCCCGCTGAAGTGCACCGGTTTTTGCGGTGAACGGTGGACGCTGGGGCGACTAATTGGTTAGTGGTCGCTTTAGCGCACCATCGAACCGCACCAGCAATCACCGGAACCCCCACCCGCCCATGAGCATTCTCGCGACCCTCGCGGTCACCGCCTCCTCCCCCTCCGGCACCATCCCCACCCACCTCGATCCGGTCCGGCTGTTCCTCGATGCCGATATTGTCGTCCAGGCGGTGATTGCCGGGCTGGTGATCGCCAGTATCTGGGTGTGGACCATCATCGTCGCCTTCGCCCTGCGCCTTGGCGGCGTGCGCCGGCGCTGCGATGACCATGAGCGGGACTTCTGGAAAGCGGACGATTTCGCCGCGTTCCAGGCGGAGCGCGGCAAGGGCGACGTGCCTTCGGCGCGGGTGGCGGCGGCGGGGCTGGCCGAATGGCGGCACTCCGCGGAGGCGAAAACCCCCGACCTTGAAGGTGCGCGCCAACGGATTGCGGCGGCACTGGGCGGCGCGGTTGTGGCGGAGGCGGACCGGCTGGCCGAACCGCTCAATTTCCTCGCCACGGTCGGCTCGGTGGCGCCCTTCGTCGGTCTGTTCGGCACGGTCTGGGGGATCATGAACAGCTTTTTCCAGATCGGCCAGCAGCAGAACAGCTCGCTTGCGGTAGTCGCACCCGGTATATCCGAAGCGCTGTTCGCCACGGCTATCGGTCTGTTCGCGGCGATCCCGGCAGTCATCGCCTACAACCGTAATTCGCACCGGGTGAACGCCTTCGAGGCCCGGCTGCAGCGCTTTGCCGACCGGCTTCACGCCGGCCTGTGCCGCGAGCTGGAGACGGGGTGATGGCTTTCGGCCTGCACCGCACGTCCCGGCGCAGGTCCGGTCGCACGCCGATGGCGGAGATCAATGTCACTCCGCTGGTCGATGTCATGCTGGTGCTGCTGGTGATTTTCATGGTCACGGCACCGCTGCTGACGGCCGGCGTTCCGGTCGATCTGCCCGACAGCCGCGCCAAGGCGCTGGGCGAGACGCCGGAGCAGGTGACGCTGACGCTGGAGCGGAACGGCTCGCTCTATATCGGCGACGTCCCGGTCGCACCGGGTGAGATGGCGGCGCGGCTCGCCGCCCTGCCCCCCAGCCCGGACGGCAAGCTGCCACTGGTGACCCTGCGCGCCGACAAGGCGCTGGATTATGGCCGCGTGATCGCGGTCATGGGCGAGCTTAACCGCGCCGGTTTCACCGCGATCTCGCTGGTCACCGGCAGTGCCGCCACCGAACCGCCACTCACTCGCGGTTCAGACAGCGCGCCATAGGCCGGGCACGATGGCGGCAACCAAACTTCCCCGCGAGCAGCGCCTTGGCCTGGTGGTGGCGATCCTGGCCCATGCCGGTCTGCTGGCGCTGCTGGTGCTGGAGCCCCCGCGCCAGACTTTCGCCCCGCCGCCCGAGCGCATGAGCGTGACGCTGTCGGACCAGGTCGGCCTCACCTCGACATCGCCCGAACCTGCGGCCGAGCCGGCACCCGATACAGCGCCGGAGCTCGGCCCGGCGCTCGAACCGTTGGCAGTGGTCACGCCGCAACCCGCTTTCCAGCCGGAGCCGAGGCCACAGCCCGTTGTCCGGTCTCCCCAGCCCCCACCCCGGGCATCTCAGTCGCCAGCACCCGGTCCGAAGCTGCGGGCAGCCACGGCCAGCACCGTCGGCAGCGATTTCCTGAAGGGCGTGCCCGGATCGCAGGCGAGCGGCTCTGCGCCCACACCGCCGGCGGCAGCGACCGGACCGGCAGTGCAAGCCTCGCTGTCTTCGGCCATCTCCCGCCAGCTCAAGCCGCGCTGGGCCGCGCCGCAGGGGGCTGAGGCGGAGAAGCTGGTGACAATCCTTGCCTGGAGCATGAACCCGGATGGGACGCTGGCCGGTGCACCCCGCGTTGTCCGCCAGGACGGCATCACGGACGCCAACCGGCCGCAAGCCGCGCGGCACGCTGAACAGGCCATCCGCACGGTGCAGCTCGCGGCGCCCTTCGATCTGCCCGCCGAATATTACGATGCGTGGAAGCGCGTTACCTCCTTCCGCTTCGACAGAAGGCTTTCCCAATGAAGCTGTCCCTGGTTACCCTGATTGCGCTGCTCGCGACCCCGGCTCTGGCTCAGCCGGCAACCATCCCGCCGGCGCAACCGGCCGAGGAAAGCGGGTTGTCGGGATCGGTATCCGATGAAAACGAATGGCAAAATCTCGGCATCGCCATCCCCGATTTCCCGACTGACGCCGATGTCCCGACGCGCACCAACGCCGGCTCCACGGCGCAACTGGGGCGCGGCCTTGCGCGGATCATTGCTGGCAATCTGCGCAACAACGGGCTGTTCAAGCCCGCCGGCCCCGACGGATTGCCGCAGGTTCAATTCGGCGAGGTGCAGGCGCCCAATTTCCCGCAATGGCAGGGGCGCAGCGCGGAAATGCTGGTGCAGGGCTCGGTCCACGCCACACCCGACGGGCAGCTCATAGTCGGCTGCTATCTGTACGACGTCTCGCTCGGCCAGAAGCTCGCTGGCGCAGCGTGGAATGTCACGCCTGGAGACTGGCGGCGGGCGGCGCATGAATGTTCCGACCTGGTCTATGCCCGGCTGTCCGGCGAAAGTCCGTTCTTCGACAGCCGCATCGCCTATATCTCCGAAACCGGACCCAAAAACCGCCGGATCAAACGGCTGGCGGTGATGGATTCGGACGGAGCCAATCACCGCTTTCTCACCACGGGCCAAGCGATGGCGCTGACCCCGCGCTATTCGCCGGACTACCGCTCGATCCTCTATCTTTCCTATCTGGGCGGCAATCCGCGTATCTATGTCTACGATCTGGCGAGCAATTCGCAGCGGCTGATCACCCAGAGCCGCGGGCCCACCTTTGCACCGCGCTGGTCGCCGGATGGAAAGTGGGTGCTCTATTCGATGGCGGTTGCCGGCAATACCGACATCTACCGGATCTCCGCCAAGGGAGGCGAAAGCCAGCGGCTGACCAGTACGCCAGGGATCAACATCGGCGGCAGCTTCTCTCCTGACGGATCGCGCATCGTGTTCGAAAGCGACCGGTCGGGCACGCAGCAGGTCTATGTGATGAACGCCGATGGGTCGAACCAACGCCGCATCAGCTTTGTCGGCGGGCGCGCGGCGACGCCGGAATGGAGCCCGCGCGGCGATCAGATCGCTTTCACCCACATCAGCGGCAATTTTCGCATCGCGGTGATGAGCCCTAATGGAGGGGAGGTGCGCAATCTCACCAACAGCTGGCAGGACGAAGCGCCGACATGGGCGCCCAACGGCCGCATTATCCAGTTTTTCCGCACCGAGCGCGGCAGCGGCAAAGCATCGCTGTGGCAGGTTGATCTCACCGGCCGCAACGAGCGCCGCCTGCCGACACCCGCCGACGCCTCGGATCCCGCCTGGGGGCCAATCCGGCCGTGATGCGTTATAGTTTCAAAACGAAGGCAGGCATGTTTGCCGCCTGCCGCAACCCGAAGGAGATTGCCATGCAATCCAGGTCAAACCTGCGGACGCTGGCGCTGCTGCTGGCGGCAAGCGTCGCCGTTTCCGCCTGCGCGAGCAAGGCGCCCAAGCAGCTGCCGCCCGAACCCGGCCCGGCAACGACGACCACCACCGAGCCCGCGTCCCAGGGCCCGATACCAGGCAGCCACGCCGATTTCCTCGCCACGACAAGAGGGCAGGACACGATCTATTTCGATACCGACCGCTATGATATCGACAGCGAGGACGCCGCCGCGCTGCGCACTCAGGCGCAATGGCTGGCGCGCTATCCCTTGAAGCGCGCAACCATCGAAGGCCACGCCGACGAACGCGGCACCCGCGAATATAATCTGGCGCTGGGCGAACGGCGGGCGAATGCGGCGAAGAATTTCCTGCTCAGCCAGGGGATCGACGGCGCGCGGCTGACGACAGTCAGCTTCGGCAAGGAACGGCCGCTGGCGCTGGGATCGGATGAAGCCAGCTGGTCAAAGAACCGCCGGGCCGTGACGGTAACGATCGATTAGCGGCGCTGCAATGCAGCATTCGGGCCATGACACCTAATTTTCAGTGACGCTCCACCAAAGCTTGCGCTCACCGGGCACGAAGGCTTATCGACTTCCGGATGAGTAACGTGCGCAGATCGAACGATTGGGGCTTCCCCCGCTGGCGAGGCTATGGCTCGTCACGCGAAGCGGCGACCGTGCGGCTGTGCGACCGCATCGGCTGCACCGAGGCGGGCGCTTGCCCCGCGCCAAAATCACCCAATAGCCCGGAGCGCTGGTATTTTTGCCAGCGCCATGCCGCCGAATACAACTCGGGCTGGGATTATTTCGCCGGGCTTTCCGCCGAGGAAGCCGCCGAGCGCGAGACGTCGGAGCGCAGCGAAAATGCCGGCTACCGCGAGGCGGCGCACTACGGCTGGGCGGGCTCTGGCGACGGCAGCCGCAGCCGCGACGAACTGCGCGCGCTGGAGTTGCTGGAATTAACCCCCGACGCCGATTTCGAAGCGGTGAAGAAGGCCTGGCGCGCCATGGCCAAGGTGGTTCACCCCGATGTTCGCCCCGGCGACGACGACGCGGCCAAGGCCTTCCAGGCGCTGCAACTGGCCTATGAGGTGCTTCGCGCGGCCGAGGAGCGGCGGGAGTGGAAGGGTTAGCGCGTCCTGCGCGCGAATATACGCACGCAAGATTGGTCGGCTTATCCGGTTGTTAGCCCGGACCCGCTATGGCCAGGGGCACTGCGGGGGGCGGCATGCCGAAATTCTTCAAACAATACCTGATTGTAACCGGCATTCTGGGCTTTCTGGCGGTCGCGATGCCAGGGCTGGTGATCCTCGGCTTTTTCATGCTGATAATCCCCGGCCTGATCCTGAGTTTCGCGCCGACCGCCTTCCTGTGGGGCTGCGTCTACGCCGTAGCTTACTGGCTGACCCGCAGCAGGCTGCGGCCAAAATGGGTCGCACTAGGCGCCGTTCCGGTCACCGCTGCAATTCTCTGCGCCATCCCGCTACCGTCGATCCTGATGGCGCAAGCGACGCTCGCCCGATACCATCTCGACCCGGTCGTAGCTGCAAGGCCGATCCGGCCAACGGGCGATGTTCGCCTCGATCGAACGACCCAGTCGTCAGGATGCGACAATCAATGCCTGGCGCTGCTGTTCGAACCCGGCGTGCGCAGCGTTACGGTCAACAGCACACGCGAAATTTCCTTCGCGCAAATCCGCGACGGCCTGGCCCCGCTCACACAGCACGGCCGGACTTTCCGTTTGAAGCCCAGCGGCCAGTGTGCGGCGGGCGATCCGAAGCCCGATATCTCCGGGGGCTATTTCGGCAAAGCCCCGGAAGACCGTCGCGCAATGGCTGCAGAATGGAAAGCCCGGCTCACCAGCGAATACTGCCTTTCATCGTCGCCGCCTATCGCCCGCTACGATCTGCTGTTGCGCAGCGGCGCGTGGCGCCCATCGCAGGAGTCTGGCGAACTCACGAGCGCCGACTATGCGGAAATCCGCACCGGTGCCAATCGAGTGCTGATGCGGGTGTTCAACTTGCGCACATCGTCGTTGCAGGCGCCCCTCAACATTGCCTTCACCGGCGGTATTGAGAATTTACGCCCCGGTTGGGGGCGCAGCCAATGGCCGAGAGGCGTATCGAACAGTTGGGAAGGGCCCGGCCGAGAGCTTGACGCCGCGCTGGCCGTGCGCCGCAACGCCAACCAGGCCAGCGCTCTTGCCGCCATCCGCGCGGGGCTGAGCGCGGCGGTTGACGATCCTGCGCTGACTGCGGACGCAGCAATTTTCCAGTCGATCGGCGATTATCTCGAAATGCTCAAGCCATCGGGAGCGCTGCCCGCGGACCTGGTTCTTGTACAGCGCCTGATCGCCGATCCCCGGCTGGACGACCTCGAAGGCGCGTGGCTGCTGCCGAAAATATTCAGTGCCGGCGAGTTGGCCCAGATTCGACCGATCATTATTGCGAAACTCAGTTCTCTTCCCGCCACTGCCGACCCCCGTACCCGCCGCCTGGGCGCTGCGTTGAAGTCCTGGCCAGCCGGAGCATTCGCACAACTCAGCGGCGAGGAACGGCTGCTGCTCAAGGATGTCAATCGCCGGGCGCGCGCAACTGGGCTCATCGAGCGGCTGTACGACCTGGGTCCACCGGGCGCACCAATGCTGGTACAAATCCTCGATGAGCACCAGCGAGCAAAGAGCGCCATCAACCGCGACGATCCAAATCGGGATCAGGTGGAGATAGCCTGGGACCGGGAGGCCCATGGCAACGCCCAATCGGCTGCAATCAGAGCGCTGTGCCAGCTTGGACCAGCCGCGAAGGGCGAGCTGGGCGGCCTGCTGGGGATGGAACAGCGCTCGATCAAGAAGGATTTTGGCGGCAGAGACTGGGACCGGATGATGGTCCGGGTTGGCAAGCCGGTCGATCAGGTTGGCAAACCGGAAGATCTCTCGGGCAGCGAGGCGAACTATCAGCGCAATCTTCGCGAGTTCCTCGACCGTTTCAATCCCGAGCGGAGTTGCCAATAAACTACAACAGCGCCGCCACGCCCCAGATCACCCCGACAATCAGGAATGTCCCGGCAATATCGAGCAGCAGCCCCGCCTTAAGCACGCGCGGCAGAGAAACATGGCCCGTCGCCCAGGCGATGGCGTTGGGGCCCGTGCCTGCGGGGAGCATGAAACCCCAGCTGGCGGCAATCGCGGCGGGCAGCGCCAGCAGGATCGGATCGGCGCCGATGGCCGCGACCAAGGCCGCGACAATCGGCATGATCCCGCTCGCCGCCGCGATATTGCTGGCGAATTCGGTGACCAGAACGACGAATCCCACCAGCACCAGCGCGACCATCGGCAGCGGCACATCGGCGAGCGGCAGCAGCTTCTGCCCCATCCAGCCGGCCAGACCCGATTCGGTCATGCCCATGGCGAGGGCGAGCCCGCCGCCGAACATCAGCACCACGTCCCACGGCGCGCGGTTGGCCTCGCGCCAGACGAGCATCGGCCGGCCGGTACCATCGGGAACAACGAACAGCAGCAGACCGGCGATCGCCGCGATAGTCCCGTCGGTCAACCCG
>JANLQW010000063.1:0-6244 GCA_031368085.1 Novosphingobium sp.
AAGCGCGCGCTGGCGAGCCAGATGGCCTCGGCCAGCCTTGAGCGCACCAGTGTCACCCTGCGCGATCCCGCCGGCAAGCATGAGCTGCGCGCCACCGGGCAGGTGGTCAAGTTCCCCGGCTTCCTCGCGGTCTATGAGGAAGGGCGCGATCAGGCCAAGGACGGTGAGGAGGACGAAAGCGGGTTGCTCCCTGCCATGGCCAAGGGCGATACGCCGGCGAAGAAGGGCGTCGATGCAGCGCAGCATTTCACCCAGCCGCCGCCGCGTTTCTCCGAAGCCAGCCTGGTCAAGCGGCTTGAAGAACTCGGCATCGGCCGCCCTTCGACCTACGCCTCCACGCTGCAGGTGCTGAAGGACCGCAACTACGTCCGCACCGAAAAGAACCGCTTCTACGCCGAGGAATCGGGGCGGCTGCTCACGGCCTTTCTCGAACGGTTTTTCCCGCGCTACGACGGCTACGATTTCACCGCCGGGATGGAGGACGAGCTCGACGAGGTTTCCGGCGGCCGGGCGGCGTGGAAATCGGTGCTCGAAGCCTTCTGGAAGGACTTCAAGCCCAAGTCCGACGAGGTGATGGAGCGCAAGCCCTCCGAAGTCACCGAGGCGCTCGACGAATTCCTGTCGGACTATCTCTTCCCGCCCCGCGACGACGGCACCGACCCGCGGCGGTGCCCGGTATGCGAGGAAGGGCGGCTGTCGCTCCGGGGCGGACGGTTCGGCGCTTTCGTCGCCTGCTCGAACTATCCGGAATGTAAGTTCACCCGCAAATTCGCCCAGCCCGGCGGTAATGGCGCGGAAGGCGGGGGCGACGATGTCGAGGTCGGCAAGCACCCGGAAAGCGGCGAAAGCATCACCCGCCGGACCGGGCGTTTCGGCCCCTATATCCAGCTCGGCGAGGGCAAGGAGGCCAAGCGCGCCTCGATCCCCAAGGACCTCCCCGAACTGGATCTCGACTGGGCGGTGAAGCTGCTCAGCCTGCCGCGCAGCGTTGGCGATCATCCCGAAACGCAGCTACCGATCACCGCCAGTATCGGGCGTTACGGGCCATACCTCGCGCATAATGGCAAGTATGCCAAGCTGCGCAGCACGGCCGAAGTGTTCGACACCGGGATGAACGCGGCGGTCGCCAAGCTGGCCGATGCGGCGAACGGCGGCGGGCGGGGCGCGCGGGCGGCAGCCGAGCCGCTCAAGACCTTTGGTCCGCATCCGACCTCGGGCGGCGAGATGAAACTGATGGCGGGGCGCTACGGCCCCTACGTCACCGACGGCACCACCAACGCCACCCTGCCGCGCGGCACCGAGCCCGAGACGTTGACCGCCGAGCAAGCGGTCGTGCTGATCGATGAGAAGGAGGCGAAGGGGCCATCGATTGGCAAGGGACGTAAGAAGGCTCCCGCCAAGAAGAAGCCCGCAGCCAAGAAGGCGGTGCCCAAGAAGGCAAAGTAGATCCTCCCTATTTTCACGAAGTGCAAATGGGGAGGTGGCAGCCTGCAGGGCTGACGGAGGGGTATTTGCCGCGCAAGAAACTTCCGCGAAACCTTGCAAGAGCACGCCAATTGCGTGCCGAAATGTCTTTGCCCGAAGTGTTGCTCTGGGAATTGCTTCGCAGGCAACCCGATGGCGTCAAGTTCCGCCGCCAGCATCCGCTGGGCGCATATGTTCTCGATTTTTATTGTGCCCAAGCCAGGGTCGGTATCGAAATCGACGGTTTTGCGCACGATATGGGTGACAATCCGATGCGTGACGAGCGTCGTGACAGGTGGTTGCGCGAACAGGGAATCGAGGTCATTCGTATTCCGGCTGTGGATGTTCTGCACTCGCCGGAGGACATTGCCGAGGCTGTCGTCCGATCCTGCCAGCGCAGATAACCCCTCCGTCAGCGCTTCGCGCTGCCACCTCCCCACTTGTGCTGCGCAAAAATGGGGAGGATTGATTGAAGGAAACCACCGTGCCCGAACAATTCACCCGGCACCGCCAGCCCTGGCGCTCCGACGAAGTGGCGACCCTGCGCACGCTGGCGGCCAAGGGCATGGGGCTGAAAGCCATCGCCAAGGCGCTCAAGCGCAGCGAGGAGTCGACCAAGGACCGGGCGAAAGAGGACGGGATCGCGATTGCGAAGTTGCGGTAGTTTCTCCCTTTTTGCCGCCCTACCGCCGCTCTTCCAGCCACCCCAGCATGATCCGCGCAAACACCTCCGGGTGTTCCACCATCGGGATATGGCGCGCGTTGGCGATCTCCTGGTACCGTGCCCCGGGAATCAACTCGGCGATCGTCCGGTTCAGCTCCGGCGGCGTTCCCGGATCGTCATCCCCGCAGACCACCAATGTCGGAACCCGCAGCGATGGCAGCCGGTCCAGCACATCGAACCCGCCAAGCGCCACGGCTCCGCCGATGTAGCCCTCCGGTGTGGTATTGGCGATCATGTTCCACACCTGCCGCCAGCGGTTTTCATGGGCCGGGCGGAAGGCGTCGGTGAACCAGCGGGTCATGGTCGCGTCGGCCAGCGGTTCGACCGAGCCGGCTGCGCGGATCGCGGCGAAGCGTTCGGTCCACATCTCGGGCGGGCCGGGAACGGTTTTTGGCGAGGTGCCGATCAGCATCAGCGAGTGCAGGCGGCCCGCATGATCCAGCGCCAGCGTCTGGCCGATCATGCCGCCGATCGACACGCCTGCGAAGTGCATCCGCTCGATGCCGAGGAAATCAAGCACTTGTACGACATCCGCCGCCAGCTCCGCTATCGTACAGTCGCCCGTCACAGGATCGCTGCCGCCATGTCCGCGCATGTCGATCCGCAGCACCCGCCAGCCAGCGCTGAGCAGCGGCGGTACCTGCTCGGCCCAGATGCCGGTGTCTGTCGACAGCGCATGGGCCAGGCAGACCACGGGCGCGGCTTCCGGGCCGAGCAGGTCGAAATGAATGCGGCGGTTTCCGGCCCTGATCAGCATGTTCGATTGTCTCCTGTTACAAGGTCGGACAACACTTGGCCTTGCCGCGCGGCGGGTCAACAAGAGACCGGGAAAACGGGTAAATACATCTACGACGGGGTGATCAGCGAATGGGCGGAGAACATCGGTCGTAAATCCCGCTCCAACCACGCCCTGAGCGCGCGGGCAGTTAATATTTGCCTGTGGTGCCGGCTGGGCCGAATGCGGGTTCTCTGGCGCGAGTGGGCCGAACTAATCGGGGGTTTATTTCTTCTGGCGATCCGACGAATCTGCCTCTCTTCATGAACTGGTAAGCATAGCCGCTCACTCTGGTTTAAAGCCTTCTGGCGCAGAGGAATGCCCGACAGTATCGCGGAGCAGACCCTTACCTTGCGCCATTCACGATCCCTATCACACAGTCGGTGGGCGCAGCGTGCTGCGATAGTCTGGCGAATGTGGCCGGCGGCAAAGCGCGATGCGGTTGGTATCGTGGTGGTCGCCAGCGTCATTTGGCTGGCCATCGAGCGGACTGGTTTCTGTACTCTCTTTTTCCAGTGGGTATCCCGCAATCCGGAATACGAGGTCGATTCGCTCATCCTTGCATTCCTGCTTTGCGCAATCGGTATCGCCTTGATCGCCTGCCGCCGTTACATGGAGCTGCGCCGGGCCAACGATGAACGGGATCTTGCGCGCGGGCTGGCCTATTACGATCCGCTCACCGGCCTGGAAAATCGCCGCGCGCTGCAGGAACGGCTGGATGGCTTGAATTCTCGCCAATCTACATCGCAGGTCGGATTGATCATCGTCGATCTCGACCGCTTCAAGACCATCAATGACGTTCACGGGCATCTGGCCGGCGACCGCCTGCTGCGGCTGGCGACGGACAGACTTGTTGAGGAATCGATGGAGGGTCAGACGGTATACCGGCTGGGCGGGGATGAATTCGCCATTCTGATCGATGTGCAGAAAGCCGGAAAGGCCGCTCCGGAGGCGATTGCGCGCCATATCGTTCTGCGCATGTCGCAGCCATTCTTCGATCACGGGCTGGTCCACCACATCGGCGCCAGCGCGGGCATCGCCTTTTTCCCTGGCGACGCCGACGATGGCATGGGGATGATCCGCGCGGCCGACGTCGCGCTGTACCGGGCAAAGCATGCCGGCCGCGGGCAGCACCGTTGCTACGAATTCGCAATGGACGATCAAATCAAACAGCGCGCGCTTCTCGAGCACCAATTGCGCGCGGCGATCGGGCTCGGGATGATCAAGCCCTATTACCAGCCGCTGGTCGATCTGGCGAGTGGCAGGACAATCGGCTTCGAGGTGCTGGCACGCTGGCACCAGAACGATGGCAGCGCGGTCGAGCCGGATCAGTTCATTCCCATTGCGGAAGAATGCGGCCTTATCGGAGAGCTTCTGCTCGACCTTCTGGACCGGGTCTGCATCGAAGCGCGGGACTGGGATCCGGAGCTTACCATCGCGCTCAATATCTCACCGGTTCAGATAAACGATCCCTGGCTTGCCGAGAAAATCCTGGCCACCCTTTCCCGCCATGGCTTTTCACCAAAGCGGATTGCCATCGAGATAACCGAAAACGCGATCCTCTCCAACGAGGACAACGCCCGGCGGATGATCGTATCGCTCAAAAACCAGGGCATGAAGATCAATCTGGATGATTTTGGCACCGGCTATTCGAGCCTGCATCATCTGCGCATACTGCCGTTCGACCAGATCAAGATCGACAAGAGCTTCATCACCCGGATCGAGGAAGATCCGGAAGCGCTCAGAATTGTCAAGGCGATCATCGGTCTGGCGGCGAGCCTCGATCTTCCTGTCGTCGCCGAAGGAATCGAAACCTTGGCGGTGGCGAACATCATGCGAGACCTCGGCTGTGCGCAAGGCCAGGGCTATCTATTTGGCCGGGCCGTGCCTGCGGCTGATGCCAATCGCCTGATCCAGACGCCAATGCTGCCTGACTTGCATCCTGCGGGCCAGGAAGCGAATTTGCATCCTCGGCGGCGCGGCGCAAGCCCGGAGACCGGGCTCGCACAGCTTGCGATCGGGCAATCGCGGCGAACAAAGGCTGGCGGGAAGCGTTAAACTAGGGCGCAGGCCCAGTCGATGCCCGCGCAATCAGTGTCCCCCTGAACTCGGCAGGCTGGTTGGTCCCCGCCTGCGGATCGGCCAGCCGGATAGCTGCGGCAAACGCCATTTCTGCGATTGGCAGGCGCACGCTGGTCAGCGGCGGCGAGAGCAGGGCTGCGAGCGGTGTGTCGCCGAAGCCGGTGACGGATAACTGACTCGGCACCGCGATGCCGAGTTCGCGCGCCGCATCAAGTACGCCCGCCGCCATGTCGTCACACGCCGCGAAGATCGCTGTCGGGCGCGGGCTGACTTCGAGCAGCAGGCGGGCAGCGGCTTTCCCGGAGGCGAAACTGCCATCGCCCGCCGCGACGAGATCGGCACCCCGGTCGAACCCGTGTGCCGCCAGAGCATCGATATAGCCAAGTTCGCGTTCGCGGGCAGGGAGGCAATTGTCTGCCCCGGCGATGAAGCCGATGCGCTGGTGGCCGAGCGCCGCGAGGTATTGGGTGAGATCGGCAGCGGCCTGGCGCTCGCTGGTCCACACGCAATGCATGTCCGCGCCGATGGCGGCCCCGGCCAGTCGGACGGTGCTCGATCCCAGCTCCATGCAGAGCTCCGCAGTGCCAGCCGTGCTCGACAGCGGCGGCAGCAGGATGACGCCGTGCGGGCGGTGCTTCTCGAGGAACCGGCGCAGATCGGCGAGCTGATATTGCGAATCCGCTTCCGCCGCGAAGACGCACAGGGCGAATTCGCTGTCGCGCAGGGCCGCCAGCGCCCCCTGCTGCGCCTGAACTGCCTGAGCGCCGCAGATTTCGTTATGGATCATCGCAATAATGAAATTGCGCCCCAGCGCCAGCGCGCGCGCCTGGGGGCTGGGTGTGAAGCCCAGCTCGGCAATCGCGAGGTCCACCTTCGCCCTGGTATCGGGACGGAGCTGCGGCGAGCGGTTGATCACCCGGCTGACGGTCTTTTTGGAAACCCCCGCAAGGCGGGCAACATCGTTGATCGT
This sequence comes from Novosphingobium sp., assembly GCA_031368085.1. Classification (GTDB taxonomy): domain Bacteria; phylum Pseudomonadota; class Alphaproteobacteria; order Sphingomonadales; family Sphingomonadaceae; genus Novosphingobium. The sequence goes on from JANLQW010000063.1 coordinate 6,016, forward strand.
GGGCTGGGCCATGGCCCGTGGATGCAGGGGGTGCCACCGGTTACCAAGGTCAGATGGGACCGGAATGGATGGAGTTTCCCCTCTGGCGTGCAAGAAGGGTTAATGAGCCGCGACAGCTACCTTGCCGTTATGCTGACGCGTCATGGCTGGCCTTTCGCGGTAAAGGGATGCGGAATGCAGAACAGCAACCGGTCGTTCGAAGCCAGATACCGAGCGCCCGCGCATCACG
>JANLQW010000086.1:0-8896 GCA_031368085.1 Novosphingobium sp.
CGACCGGAGCCGCGCGGAATACTGCCTCACCGCCGCGATTTATTACGAAGCCGCCACCGAACCGGACGCCGGCCAGCGCGCGGTCGCCCAGGTTGTGCTCAACCGGGTGGCGCATCGCTCTTTTCCCGACACGGTCTGCGGCGTGGTCTACCAGGGTTCGGAACGCTCGACCGGCTGCCAGTTCAGCTTCACCTGCGACGGATCGCTGGCGCGGGTGCCAAGCCGGATATTCTGGGAGCGCGCGGCCCAGGTCGCCCGCACGGCGCTGGCCGGCTATGTCTACGCCCCGATCGGCCTGGCGACGCATTACCATACCATCGCCGTCCACCCTTACTGGGTGCCCAGCCTCGCCTATCTCGGGACACTTGGCGCGCACCGCTTTTACAAGTTCGGCGGCGCGGCGGGTCAGCCGTCGGCTTTTCGCTTCGCCTATTATGGCGGGGAGCCGATCGCCGCGCCGCATCCGCGCAGTGCCGCCGCCGATACCTTGCCAGCCACCGAACTGGACCCGATGGCCCTTCAGCGCGCCTATGATGGAGCCCTGGCCATGGCTCAGAGCGTCACGCCAGTTGCCGCCGCCTCGCCTCCACCGAATTACGTCCCGACCCGCGCCGCCCCGCCGGTGACCTACGCGGCCGCGGTCGAGCAGCGCGGCGGCGAGGCGCTTTACCGCGGCGACAGACTGCCACAAGCCACCGGCATCCGGCCCGAATACGCCAACAGCGGCCGCTGGATTATTAGGCCCGGAAGTTAGTCCGCCCCAGGAAACAGTACCAGTTTGCGTTCTTCCGGCCGCGAAAAGCCGATTAGAAGAAATAGCTAACAACGCGGAAACCATAGGGTCACACGATCATTTAGGCGCTGGCATCTATAGGCAGGCTTCCACCCCGCCGGAGCACAATGCCGCGATGACGATCCATTTTGCCGCTGCCCGGACCAGGGAAATCTCTCCCCTTACCCGGTGGCTCACCGCCAATGTCCCGCTCAACGCCGCCAACGACAACGGCGTGGGCATCGGCGGCGACCGGGTGCTCAAGGCGGCGCTGCGCCATTTCGCCGCGCATGGCCTTTCTGCGGCAGAACGTGCGCGGGAGAATGCCGAGCAGGCGTTTTTTTCTGGCCAGCGCGAGGAATACCACCTGTGGATAGGAATTTGCACCGCTCTCGACCGGCGAATGAGCGCAGCCTATGCTTTTCACTGCGGCGCTCCCTCACGGTAAGTTGAAATTAAGCCCCTTCTTCACCAGCCCGTTAACCATTCGGTGATAGCCCGCAACTAGTGCAATCTGGCCGAATGGAGCAGTTTTTATCAGGCCTTTACCCAAGTTGAAGCGGGTGCTGTTCAGCACCGATGCCTTGGATGACCGGGTACGCCGGATTCTGGTCGATACCCTGTACACCCAGCCAGCGAGTCTGGCGATCGGCGCAATGTGCGGTATCGCTACGGGCGTCGTGGCAGCTCAGGCTGCTAATGACAGTCACATAACCGCCGCTGCCATCGCGCTTAGCGTCATTGGCGTGTGCCGGGTGCTCATCGCGCATGCCATGCCCCGTTTCAAGGAGCGCAATGCAAGACAGCTTGAGCTGCTCTTCCAGATCGGCGCTTTCAGTTATGCCCTGCTGGTCGGAGTGATCGCCGCGCTTTGTATTCAATACGATGCGCCGCACATCGCTCAGTTGCTGACGTTATCCAACGCGATTGGTTTCGCGGTCGCCATTGCTGCACGCAATGCCGGCAGTCCGGGAATTGCGATTGGCCAGCTGCTTCTCGCGCTCAGCCCCGCAATCGTCGCGCTTTGGCAGCACCCGGGAATTGGCCATCAGGTGCTGTCGGTGTCGATCGCCATGCTCATTCCGGCAATGACGTCGATCACTCTCAATGTCTTCCGGGTCTTGCGACATTCCGTTGCCGCAGCCGAGACCAGCGCACGGCTGGCGGAGCGCATGCAGGTGCTGGCGCGCAGCGACGTGGTTACCGGCTTGCTCAACCGGGCCGGCCTCAACCATCATCTGGTCGAGCATCTTTCCAGCCTGACGCCCGGTGCCAAGCTGGCAATGTTCTGGATGGACCTCGACAAGTTCAAGGAAGTCAACGATTCCCTGGGACACCAGTTGGGTGACAAGCTGCTGGCGGAGGTCGCGAACCGGCTGCGCGCTGCCGCGCCGAAAGGCGCGACCGTGGCGCGGTTCGGCGGCGATGAATTTATCGTCGCCTGCGAGGCGCGCCACCGCCGGGATGTGGAATCGCTGGCAACGCGGATGATGGACGAAATCATGCGGCCAATGCGGATCGACGGCAACCGGCTGGAAATCCACTCCTCCATGGGCATTGCCGTGCTGCCGGAGGATGGCGAGGATATCGACACGCTGCTGCAGGGCGCCGATCTGGCGCTCTACCATTCCAAGGTCAACGGCCGCAATCAGATCAACTTCTTCGAGCCGTCGATGACCCGCAAGCTGGTGAGGCGGCGCGAAATCGAGGCCGAACTCCGCATCGCCCTGCAGCGCAACGAGCTGTCGATCTTTTTCCAGCCGATCATCGATCTCGATACCGGGCGGATCAAGACATTCGAGGCGCTGGTGCGCTGGTTCCACCCGGAGAAGGGCGAGCTTATGCCCGATGAATTTATTCCGGTGGCCGAAGAAACCGGCGCGATTATCACGCTGGGTAACTGGATTACGGTCCAGGCGGCCAAGGCTGCGGCCACCTGGCCGGAAGACGTCACCATCGCGGTCAACCTCTCTCCGCTGCAAATTCGCGCGCCCGGCGCGGCCCTCGGCGTGCTCAATGCGCTGCGCGAGGCCCGGCTCGATCCGCACCGGCTTGAGCTCGAAATTACCGAGACCGTACTGCTCGAGCACAGCCAGAATACCGAGAACTTCATTACCGAGCTCAGCAATGCCGGGGTGCGCTTCGCTCTCGACGATTTCGGGACGGGCTATTCCTCGCTCGGCTATCTCAACAAATATCCCTTCTCCAAGATCAAGGTCGATCGCAGCTTCGTCTCTGGCGCACTCGCGGGCAAGAAGAGCGACGCGATCATCCGCGCGGTTTCCGGCATGGCCGCGTCGTTGGGCATGGATATCGTAGCAGAGGGGCTGGAGACCATTGAGCAGGTCGATGCCGTGCGCGCGGCCGGCTGCAACCTTGGGCAGGGCTATCATTTCAGCCGCGCGGTGCCGGATTACCTCGCCGCGATGATGCTCGCCAAAGAGCGCGAGAAGGGGCACGCCAGGCAGCGCAAGGCTGGATAGCCGGAACGCTTGCCCGCCGCTCCGTGCGCCTCCGTTACAAGATGATATATGCAATTGCGAACCATTAGCAAAGATCGCTGTGGCTATCCTGCTTATTCACGGTTGCAATGCGATTGTCACCGGACTAGTGCACGCAGCGTTCCGTGAGCGGCCTGCTTTCGCGCGGAACTTTGCAGGCTGCCTTTGCCGACTCTGTCCGCGCCGTAATGAAGGACCTGTCCAGCATGGCTCGCAAAAAGATCGCCCTCATCGGCGCCGGCAATATCGGCGGCACTCTAGCCCATCTCGCGGCGCAGAAGGAACTGGGCGATGTCATGCTGTTCGACATCATGGAAGGCGTCCCGCAGGGCAAGGCGCTGGACTTGTCGCAATGCGGACCGGTCGAAGGCTTCGACTGCAAGCTGACGGGCACTAACGATTATAAGGACATAGCCGGCGCCGACGTCATCATTGTCACAGCCGGCGTACCCCGCAAGCCGGGCATGAGCCGCGACGACCTGCTCGGCATCAACCTCAAGGTGATGAAGGCGGTCGGCGAGGGCATCGAGGCCAACGCCCCCGATGCCTTTGTCATTTGTATCACCAATCCGCTCGACGCGATGGTCTGGGCGCTACGCGAATTCTCCGGCCTGCCCCACAACAAGGTGGTCGGCATGGCCGGCGTGCTTGATTCGGCGCGCTTCTCCACTTTCCTCGCCGACGAATTCGGCGTTTCGGTGCGCGATGTAACCAGCTTTGTCCTGGGCGGTCACGGCGATACCATGGTCCCGGTGGCCGCCTATTCGACGGTCAAGGGCATCCCCATCCCCGACCTGATCAAGATGGGCCGCTCCACCCAGGAGCGTATCGACGCCATCGTCAAACGCACCGCCAATGGCGGCGGCGAGATCGTCGCGCTGCTCGGCACGGGTTCGGCGTTCTATGCCCCGGCTGCCTCCGCCATCTCGATGGCCGAAAGCTACCTGCGCGACCAGAAGCGTGTGCTCCCCTGCGCGGCCCATCTTACCGGGCAATACGGCATCGACGATCTTTATGTCGGGGTGCCAGTGGTGATCGGCGCGGGCGGCGTCGAGCAGGTGATAGAGATAGCGCTGGACGACAAGGCGAAGGCCGGGCTCCAGGTGAGCGTCGATGCGGTCAAGGACCTGCTGGCGGCGTGCCGGGCGATCGATCCGAGTTTGGGGTGAACATTTTCGATGGCGTCTTCCATGCAATGATTGCGGCTATCATTTTTGGGCCGGTATATTGGATAATTGTAATCGGAGTTGGAAGTGCAATTATCTGGAGCAGAAGGCGCTTGGGAATTACGAATGCAGCTTGCGCCCTCCTACTTTTGGCCCTGACGACATGGTTTGGAGGGGTCTGGCTTTCAGACCAATGCAGTCAATGCAATTATGTCGATCGCATTTTCCATTCTCAAGTACGTTGGGGTCTTCTGTTTTGGGAAGCGCTCCTTCTCGCGATCTCAGTTGTAATTCATTTCAATCAAGTTCGGCGAAATCGCCGCCTGATTAGGGAAGATTGATGTCCATCCTCGTAAACAAATCCACCAAGGTCATCACCCGAGGCATGTCCGGCGCCACCGGCAGCTTCCACATCCAAGCGCCACGTTGACATGATTCCGGAGCAATCCTATTTTACACATATCCTGTGTAACTGTGGAACTCGGCCATGACCAAGAACATCACGCTCGCTATCGACGAGGACCTGCTTGCCAGCTTTCGTGTGGTGGCCGCCGAAAAGCGCACTTCGGTCAACGCGTTGATCCGCGACTTTATGGAAGAGTCGACCGGGCTTGCCGAGCGTCGCCGCCAGGCGCGCGTTTGGATGGTGGCCAAAGGTGCCGAGAACATGGCTAATGACGACCTGCAGGGCAAGGACGGTTGGCGCTGGAACCGCGAGGATTGTTATACCGGTCCCCGCTTCGATCGGCTGAACAAAATCTGATGGCCGGACTGTTTTTCGATACGAATGTGTTGCTGTATGCCGCGCGCACCAAACTTGTCGGCGACGAAGCCGCCAAGCGTCCGATCGCGCTCAACTTGATCAGCGATCACGACTTCCTGACGTCAGGGCAAGTTCTCGCAGAGTTTTATCATAACGCCGTCAAGGACGGTCCTTACAAATTGGCCGCAGAAGAAGCCGACGAATGGCTCGACCGCATAGCGATACAGCCTTGCATCCCTGTGGATGGCGACCTCGTAAAAGCGGGCGTCGAAATCGCCCGCCGTTACAAAATCAGCTACTGGGACGGGGCTATAATTGCTGCTGCACACGAGGGCGACGCCGACCTTCTTTACACTGAAGACCTTAACGACGGCCAGCGCTACGGCGACGTAACCGTGATCAACCCTTTTAAAACCACGCCGAACTGACTGGAGCCCCATGTCCATTCTCGTCAACAAATCCACCAAGGTCATCACGCAAGGCATGACCGGCTCCACCGGCAGTATCCACACCCAAGCGGCGCTCGATTACGGCACGCAGATGGTCGCCGGCGTTACCCCGGGCAAAGGCGGCACCAGCCACCTCGGTTTGCCTCAATATGACACCGTCGCCGAAGCCAGGGCCGCGACGGGCGCCACCGCCAGCTGCATCTACGTGCCGCCGGCGGGCGCAGCAGACGCCATCCTTGAAGCCATCGATGCCGGGATCGAGCTGATCGTCGCCATCACCGAAGGCATTCCGGTGCTCGACATGGTGCGGGTCAAGCGGGCACTGAGCGGCACCGCCTCGCGGCTGATCGGGCCGAATTGCCCCGGCGTGCTGACCCCGGGCGAGTGCAAGATCGGGATCATGCCCGGTTCGATCTTCCTCAAGGGTTCGGTCGGCGTCGTCAGCCGCTCCGGCACATTGACCTACGAAGCCGTCCACCAGACCACCCAGGTCGGCCTTGGCCAGACCACTGCGGTCGGCATTGGCGGAGATCCGGTTAACGGCACCAATTTCATAGACGTGCTGGAGTTGTTCCTCGCCGACGACGCCACCCGCTCGATCATCATGATCGGCGAGATCGGCGGCTCGGCCGAGGAAGAAGCGGCCCAGTTTATTGCCGACGAGGCGAAGCGCGGGCGCAAGAAGCCGATGGTCGGCTTCATCGCCGGCCTCACCGCGCCTCCGGGACGCCGCATGGGCCATGCCGGCGCCATCGTCTCGGGCGGCCAGGGCGGCGCGGAGGACAAGATCGCGGCGATGGAGGCAGCGGGTATCCGCGTATCGCCCTCGCCGGCCGAACTCGGCACCACGCTCGCCGGGCTGCTTAGGGAACTTGCCTGAGGGTGCCGCCAACCGGCGGTTAACCAAATTGAGGGCATGAGCCTTCCCGACCGGGAACCGCAAAGCCCTGGACTGATTGCTTGCTGGCACCGGGCTCACTCCGGCGCGGAAAGGTAGTTCCAATGGGCAGCGAGAGTTTGAAGTTCCTGCCGGACGCCGTTGATACTGGCCAGCAACCCGGCCCGAGCTGGCAGCGCACCAACTGGCCGCTGGTCGGCGGCGCGGCAGAAGATGACCTCACCCAGGCGCTCGATCCGCTGGCGCTGAAGGCGGCGATTCTGGCATCGGCGGAAAAGGCCGGCACACCGCTTGACGAAAAAGCGGTGGAACGTGCCGCCGCCGATTCGATCCGGGCCATGATGCTGATCCGCACTTACCGGGTGCGCGGGCACCTCGCCGCCAATCTCGACCCCCTCGGCCTTGCCAAGCAGGACCTGCCCGCCGACCTAGCACCGGAATTCCACGGCTTCGGCCCCGAAGATTTCGATCGCAAGCTGTATATCGGCGGCACTCTCGGCGTCGATTGGGCAAGCGTGAGCGAGATTGTCGCCATCCTGCGCGCCAATTATTGCGGCAAAGTCGGCCTCGAATACATGCATGTCGCCGATGTCGAAGAGCGCCGCTTCCTTCAGGCGCGGATGGAAGGCGCCGACAAGGCGATCCTGTTCACCCCCGAGGGGAAGAAGGCGATCCTCGCCGCCGTGATCCGCGGCGAGCAGTACGAGAAGTTCCTCGGCAAGAAGTTTGTCGGCACCAAGCGCTTCGGGCTGGACGGCGGGGAATCGATGATCCCCGCATTGGAAGCGGTGATCAAGTATGGCGGCGCTCTCGGGGTCAAGGAAATCGTCTACGGCATGGCCCACCGGGGCCGCCTCAACGTCCTCGCCAATGTCATGGCCAAGCCCTACAAGGTGATTTTCCACGAATTCTCCGGCGGCTCTGCCAATCCCGACGATGTCGGCGGCTCGGGCGACGTCAAGTACCACCTCGGCACTTCGACCGACCGGGAGTTCGACGGCATCAAGGTGCACATGAGCCTGATGCCCAACCCCAGCCATCTCGAAGCCGTCGACCCGGTGGTGCTTGGCAAGGTTCGCGCCCAGCAGGTGTTCCATGACGACGTCGGCCCGGGCAAATTCCGCCAGGTGCTGCCGGTGCTGATCCACGGCGACGCCGCCTTCGCCGGGCAGGGCATCGTCTGGGAATGCCTCGGTTTTTCCGGCATCCGCGGCTATCATACCGGCGGCTGCATCCATTTCATCATCAACAACCAGATCGGCTTCACCACCTCGCCGCAGTTCGCGCGGTCCTCGCCCTACCCGTCCGATGTCGCCAAGGGCATCCAGGCCCCGATCCTCCACGTCAACGGCGACGATCCCGAAGCAGTCACCTTCGCCTGCAAATTCGCCATCGACTACCGCCAGAAATTCGGTCGCGACATCGTCATCGACATGTGGTGCTACCGCCGCTTCGGCCACAATGAAGGCGACGAGCCGAGCTTCACTCAGCCGCTGATGTACGCGCGAATCCGCGAGCATCCGGCGGTGAGCGAGGTCTATGCCCAGCGGCTGATTGCCGAAAACGTGATCGACGCCAGCTACGTCGAAGTCGTGGTCAACGGGTTCAACGCCTATCTCGAAAAGCAGTTCGAGGCCTCGCGCAGCTATCTGCCGAACGAGGCCGACTGGTTCGGCGGCCGCTGGAGCGGGCTCAACAAACCGCTCGATCCTGAAACCGCGCGCCGCAACGTGCCTACCGGGATCGAGGGCAAACTGTTCGACAGCCTGGGCCGCACGCTCAGCACGGTGCCGGCCGACCTGACGATCCACAAGACGCTGGGCCGCGTAATCGACGCCAAACGCGAGATGTTCGCCAGCGGTCAGGGTTTCGACTGGGCAACCGGCGAAGCGCTGGCCTTCGGCTCGCTGCTGTCCGAAGGCTTCCGGGTGCGCCTGTCCGGGCAGGATTCCGGCCGCGGTACATTCAGCCAGCGCCATGCGGTGTGGGTCGATCAGACCGACGAGCGCAAATATGTGCCGCTCTCCACCGTCCCGCACGGGCGCTTCGAAGTACTCGATAGCCCGCTCTCCGAATATGGCGTGCTGGGCTTCGAATATGGCTACGCGCTTGCCGATCCGCAGGCGCTGGTATTGTGGGAGGCGCAGTTCGGCGATTTCGCCAATGGTGCGCAGGTGATAATCGACCAGTTCATCGCCGCCGGCGAAGCCAAATGGCTGCGCGCCAACGGGCTCGTCATGCTGCTGCCGCATGGTTACGAAGGCCAGGGACCGGAGCACAGCTCGGCACGGCTCGAACGGTTCCTGCAGCTGTGCGCACAGGACAATATCCAGGTCTGCAACATCAC
>JANLQW010000141.1:0-30316 GCA_031368085.1 Novosphingobium sp.
TCATGCGCAAAGCCGCGGAGCGCACCGCCGAAGCAACCTGGAAACGTATCGGAAGCCTGCTTGACGACTTCCCGCCAAAGGAATGCGCCGCATATCTGGCTAACTCAGGCTACGCGCAAACCTAATCTCATCACGCTCTAGGCGCGGGCGGAAGAGCGCTGATCCGCAAATGGGAGGGCTGCGGCAGGCGGCGCGCCGATGGCCGGTTCCAAGCCTATCCGGACCCGGGCAGCGCCGATGGCCTCCCCTGGACTATCGGCTGGGGGGCGACCGGCCCCGGCATCGGGCCCGGCACGCTCTGGACTGCAGCGCAATGCGATTCCCGCCTCGAACACGACCTTGCCCGCTACGCCGCCGAAGTAGCCGAGGCGATCGGCCAGGCGCCGGCCAGCCACAACCAGTTCGATGCGCTGGTCAGCTTCCAATATAACACTGGCCGGATTGCCTCGGCCACCCTGACCGCAAAGCACATCGCCGGCGACATTGCGGGTGCGCAGGCCGAGTTCGGCAAATGGGTTTTCAACGGCGGCAAGGTGCTCAGGGGGCTGGTCCGGCGGCGGGAGGACGAAGCTGCGCTTTATGGTTCCCGGTGACACCGGGGTCCGACATTATTGGAACAACACTCTGAATTTAAGTCCTAATAATCCTTGCTGATCTTGGCGTTTACGCTCTGCTTGCCAACGGTCGAAACTGCCGAAAGCAGCGAAAGCCAGCTGGTCACCCGAAATTCGAGCTGGGTTGCGCTGTACCCCCGCCCGTCGGTGACGATCTCCGCGTAAAGCCGCCGGGTGATGTATTTGCCAGCGGCGACACCGGTACCCCGGCCGGTCGATGCCTCGGCCGGCACGATGCGCAGCCGGTCCAGGCCGATCGCGCGGCGCAGCTTGTTGATGGGATCAAGGCCGCCACCGCCGCGCAGGGCGGCTATCGAGGCGCCCAGCTGTAGGGCTTCGGGCGCTGAAATATTGGTTATCGAAGTGCCGAACAGCAAGCGCGAGAGCAGTTCGTCCTCGGGCAGCGCCGGGGTCGAGGAAAACGCGATGTCCGGGCGCAGCGCAGTGCCGCTGACCGACACCCGCGCCGTCAGTCCGGTCTCCTGACTCTCCGCCAGGATATCCAGCCGCGGGTCGGGCGGGCTATTGCCGTCGAAGAAGATCCGCCCGCGGATCATGTCGAAGCGCTTGCCCGCGAAGTCATAATTGCCCCGCACCAGATCGGCCCGGCCGGTAATCGCCGGAGCGTCAGTCGTACCGCGCAGCCGGATATCGGCACTCCATTCGCTTTCAAGCCCCATGCCGTTGACCTCGACCCGGTTCAAACCCTTGGCATCGATCAGGAACCGCCAGGGTGCCGCCGAATTTCGCGGCGGCGCGAGGTCGGTCGGACGGTTGATTTCGCGGGTCTTGACGATCGGAAGCTGTTCCGCCGCCGCCGAGCGGCCGAGCCGCCAGCTGGCCCGGTCGATCGCCAGCCGTCCGGCAATCACGCCTCCGATCCCGTCCGAGCGGATCAGCAGCGGACCGGTCAGGCTTGCCGACATATCGTCACGTCCCAGCAGCCGGGCATTGCGCGCAGCCAGCCGCAGGTCGATACCCGGCCCGCGCTCGCCAAGCCCCGACAGGTCGAAACTGCCGCTGCCCGCAACTTTGCCGCCGCCGGCGGTCAGGCCTGACAGGCCGCTCAGCACCAACCGCGAACCGGAAAATGCGCCGCGAACTTTCATCGTGTCGATGCTGGTGCCGGTCAGCGAACTCTGCAGACGCAAATTATCGCTGGCGAGAGAGCCGCGGATCGCCGGCGCAGCGACCGAACCGGTCACATCGGCCGCTACTGCCAACGGCCCAGTGAGATCGAACGCATCGAGCGCCGCCAGCCGCCACAGCGCATCGGCCGGGCCGTTGTAGCGCAACTGCGCGAACAGCGCGCCGCGCTGAATGCGTTCCACCAGTGCCCCTTGCGGCGCCAGTCCCACGATCCTGCCTTGCAGCCGGCCGCGCACCTGGCCACCCTCCATCGCCACCGCGCGGGTTTCCAGCCGGTCGGGCAACAGCGAACCGACCAGCGCGAGGTCGAGCGGGCGCGAGGTCAGCACCAGGCCGGAACGGGTAAGCCCCGCTATTTTAACCTTGAACTCGCCGGTTGGGGGGCCGCGCAAAGTCTGGCGGTAATCGACCAGGCCCGAAATCCGCCCGCCCAGACCAACATCGGCCACCAGCACGTCAATCAGTGATAACGGCATGTCCGCGAGGGCGAGATGGATTTCGGTCGTCCTGCCGCCCGCCAAACCCGAGGCGATTGCGCGCCCACCGGCGAAATCGATCTGCGTCGGGGCGAGCCGCCAGCCATCCGCCTCGGCGGTCAGTACCGCCCGGCGAACCAGGCGGATCGGCTGGTTGGCGAACTGGCCCTGAGCAGCGACGGCTATGCGCTGGGGTGCGACATCAGCGAGGAGCTGAAGATCGAAGCGGCTGCCACGTCGCCCCGCAAGCGAGGCGGTAACTTGCCCGCGCCCATCCGTCAGCCGCGCAGAAGCCGCCACCCGGCCGAGAAACAGCTGCCCCTGCCCGATGCCCTGGCCGATCAGGCTACCGGTGATCGTGCTGTGCCCGGCGCGAAGCGAGCCCTGCGCTTCCAGCCGGGCGCTGCCGATGGTGAGCGGGGTCTCGCCGCCGAACCGCGCGTCGGTCGCAGTCAGCAATGCCGTGAAGCCCTGACCGCCATCGCGCGGACCCAGGTTGATCGTGCCCTGAACGCCGCCGCCGGCCAGCGACAATTGCCCAACCGCCGCACCGGTCCCCAGCGTCAGCATGCCCCGCACCGCCGTCTGCCAGACGTCGAGCCGCTCTACCTCGATGCGAGTGGGACCGCCGGGGCGCACGAACAGACCGAGCGTTCCGGTAAACGGGCCGAGCTTCGAGCCGCCACTGGTCTCGATGCGGAAACCCCCGGCGACCGGCGACAGCGCCACCCGCACATTGCTCAGCCCGGCGGCGGGCAGCGGATCGGCGAAAACCAGCACCGCCCGCGTACCCTCGCCGGCGACATTCGCCTCGACGGTGAAAGGCCCGTAGTCCACCTGACTGCCCCGCCCGGTGAGCACCGCGCCGCCGCCGGGCAGATATCGCCCGGACAGCGCCAGTGTCAGCTTGCTGCCGCGCAGCGTAGCCCGTTCGAACAGCAGCGGGCGCCCTGCCCCGAGGCTGAGATTGCCGGCGAAATTTATGCCGGTGCCGGCAAGGCTGGTCAGCGTGGCGTTGGTAACGCGCACCATCCGCCCGGCAAGCTGCGCGTTCAGCGTCCACGGCTGAGCGCCGGTCTTGAACAGGATACGTCCCTGCGCATCGGCCGCGCCAAGATTGGCCAGCGCCAGCGCGCGGGCGGCAACCGGCCCGGCCAGCGCAAAACCACCCCGCTCGGTATCGCCGCGCAACGCGAGCCGGGCGGAAAGCCCGGGAGCGGCAAGTGCAAGGTCGTCCGACACCAGCTGCGTGCCGGCCAACTTCACAGTTCCACTGACCAGCAGCTTGACCAGCCGCGGATCGAACGAGGGATTGCCGGTAACCACCCGCTCGACCGTCAGCCGCAGCGGCAGCTTCCAGCCCGCTTCATCGTAAGTGGCTGTGCCGGCCTGAGCGAGACCTTCGATCCGGGTGGAGCCGCTGATCACCCGGGCCGACGTTAGCTGGTGAACTATGGTGAGGTCGCGGAATGGGCCGTCAAGCGTCGCAGCAAGCTTGGTGCCATCCAGCCGCAGGCCGGGAAGTAGCCCTGCCGGATCGCGCACCGCAGCTGCAAGCTTCAACCCCTCGAAGCGGTTCCTGCCGAGATCCACCGCGCCGGAGGCCTGCACCGCCAGCCCTTGCCCAATCAGATTGGCATCGCCCTTTACCACGCTGTCCGCCAGCGTTCCCGAGGCGGCAACCGCAACCGAAGCGCCCGTCGCGCGGCTGGCGATGCCGGTGAGCAATCCGCCTGGCCAAGCCAAACCCAGCACGCCGTAACGGCCCGAGCGGTTAGTCAATTTGAGCGCGGCGAGGCGCTTGCCATCCTGCGCAGCGAGCAGCGCACCGTCCCAGCGCCGCCAGCCGCCGCTGCCGCCGATCGCCAGATCGAGCGAATTTTCCGCGCCCGCCAGACCCGCCAGCAAACCACCGTCAGGCGCGCGGTAATCCAGCTTCAGATCGAACTTGTCGCGCTTGGGCTCGACATCGAGCAGGACGAACAGACGGTCGCCGCCCCCCAGCCGCCCGTCGGCGCGGATCATCGCCTTGCCCTTGCGGATATCGGCACGGGCGATCAAGTCGATCCGCCGCGCCCTTCCCAGCACCCCTTCGGCGATTCTCAGCTGCTCGATTTGGAGGCGATCGATGCGAATATCGAAATTGGGCAGCAGCGGCGCATCCGGCCTGCCGGGCCGCAGCTTTGGCAAGCGAAGCAGGGTTCCGCGCCGCAGCACCAGCTTGCGCACATCGAGCCCGGAGCGGAACCAGCTGAGCGGTCGCCAGTCGAGTTCCGCCTCCGGTGCCCGGGCAAATATTCCCTGCGAATCGGCAAAGGCGACGTCGCGCAGCCTGGCGCTGCCATAGAGCGAACCCTCGATCCGCCCGACCGAGATGCGCAGGCCCGACGCGGGCGCCAGGGCTGCAATGCGGTCGGCGACGTAACGGTGGCCGACCGGGCTATCGAGCACCAGCACCCCCAACCCGGCCAGCCCGAGCAGCGCAAACAGCAGCAACACAGCGCGACGCAGCCACTGCCGCGTGCGAACTGGCGCTACCGGATCGTCGGCACTCATCAGAACGCCTGCCCCAGCGAAACGTAGACCGCGATGCGGCTATCGCCTTCGCGCCGATTGAGCGGCGTACCGACATCGATGCGGATCGGGCCGAAGCCGGTCAGGTAGCGCAGGCCCAGTCCGGCGCCGTAGCGCATGTCGCGCAGGCGGGGAGTCACACCAGCCTCGACGCTGCCGGCATCGAGAAACGGCACCACCGACACCGCCCCGCCGAACAGGCCGGTCTTGATCCGCGCCTCGACAGAGAATTCGGTCAGCGAACGGCCGCCGCTTGGCGTACCGAGCGAATCGCGCGGACCGATCTGCTGGTAGCCATAGCCGCGCACCGAACCGCCGCCGCCGGCGTAGAACCGCCGCGATGGCGCGATATTCGCGATTTCCGTGCCGGGAATCGAGCCGAGCCGAATTCGGCCTGCGGCGACCACGCGTTTGCCGATCGGCAGATAGGCACTGGCATCGGCCTGGATGCGCGCATAGTTGGCGGTGCGGCCCTCGCGCAGGACGAGTTCCGGAGATACCCGCAGCGCCGCGCGGAAACCGCGGGTTGGATCGAGCAGATTGTCGCTGGTGTCGAATGCGGCGCGTAGCGGCAGCGCGGCGATGTAATAGGTTTGCCGCGGCGTCGTCACGCCACCGACATCACCTTCGCGCTCGTTGGTGGCGATCACTTCAAGACCGGCCGACCACACCCAGGGCTTCTGGAAGATCAAGGTCGTCACCTTCTCGAAGGTCGCGGAAATCGCAGCCGTGCGGGCGACATAGGCGTCCCGGTTCACGGTATTGGCATAGAGATCGAAAGTCAGCGCCTGGTCGCGGCCGCGGAAATTGTTGCGGCGCAAGGTCACGCCGGCGAGCTGTTCCTTGGTGCCAGCAATCGCCCGGACCCGCAGCATGCCTTCGGGCGGGAACAGGTTGCGGTGTTCCCAGCTGGCCTCGGCCCGCACTCCTTCGGCGGAATCATAGCCGATGGCACCGGCGATAGTGCGCAGCGGTGCTTGGGTCATGGTGACATCGAGCGCAACCGTGCCTGGCGTTTCGCCCTGCGGCGGCGCTGTCTCGCGCGCGTTTATGCCGACGCTGGAGACCAGGCCGGTGGCAATGATTGCACGGCGCAAATCGTCGACCAGGCTGCGCTTGTAGAGGTCGCCGCGATCGAAGCGGGCAATGTCTTCGAAGTGGTCGCCCGAGAGGAACTTCGGCAGTTCGCTGACGACCGGGCCGAAGGCGTAGCGGCCGCCAGTGGTCAGCGGCACGGTCAGATCGCCCTCTTCGCGGCGGTGATCGACCAGCAGGTCCGGCTCGCCAAGCCTGGCAAAAGCGTAGCCGCTTTCGCCCAGCGCATTGTCCAGCCCGGTGCGCGCGGCAACGATGCGGTCGTTGTTGACGGGATCGCCGCTCTGGATGCTGAAACTGGAGCGCAGCGCCGGAAAATCGCTGCCCGTCCCCGGCAGGTCCCCGAGATCGACGCGGCCGAAATGATAGAGCGCGCCGGGATCGATGGTAAAGCGGACCGATGGCTTGACTACGGCGGCATCCTGGCCTGGCACGATGCCGCTTACGGTCTGCTCGATTTCAGCGTCATAATAACCATAGATGCGCAGTAGCTGGCGCAACATATCGCTGTCAGTGCGGGCGCGGGCGCCCAGTTGCGCGGCATTGTCCTCGCCCTCGCCGGACAGTTGCTCGATCGCCGACAGGGAGGAAAAACGCTTGGCGAAGGCGCTGCGTTCCGGAAACCGGGTGGGATCGCCGGGAAACACCAAGGCAAGCTGCGGGGATATCTGTTCGACCTGCCCAGCATCGCGTAAGCCCGCCACTTCGTTCGATTGCGTTGCGAGAGCAATCGATTCGGCATCGGGTTCCAGGCCGACCAACTCAGGCAAGTCGAGCTGCTGATCCGGCCAGGGCAGACGAAATCCGCCGTCCTCGGCCAGCGGAGATTCGGGTTCCGGCTGGGGATCGATTGCAACCGGCGCCGGCGCGGGGACCTGAGCCCAGGCTTCGGGATCGACGACCGCTCGATCGGGGATAAGCTCCTTCAGCTCGGCGTCGGTGCTGCGATCTTGTGCGGGGGCAGGCGAGGAGATCAGCAGCAACGACGCGCCAAGCGCCCCTGCCAGCGGACGATCAATCAACCAGGCGATATTGATCTTGCCCGCCCGGCACACCATCCTTGCCGCTGCCTTCGGGGAGCGGCGCGGCAACACTGCGGGCGCTGGCTGCAGCGATGATGAAGCGGTCCTGCTCTTGGGAGGATATGCGTTCCCAGCCGCTCCGCGTGAGCCGTTCGATTGGTCGATAACGCACCTTGTATTGCATTCGGGAGGAGCCTTCGACCCAATATCCCAAATAGACATACGGGAGGCCGGAATCCGCCGCCCGACCAATGTGATCGAGGATGATAAAATTGCCAAGCCCGATCCGCACCTCATGTTCCGGGTCGTAGAAACTGTATATCATCGACAACCCATCGCCTTGCCGATCGGTCAGACAGGCACCCACCAGCCGGCCGGGCGTCACTCCATCCGCAGAGGGCTCACGATATTCGATAACAAAGCTTGTGACCGGCGTATGTTCCACCATGTCCGAGAAATCGACATCGTCCATCGCCGCCATGCCGCCGCCGGGGTGGCGGATTCCGAGATAGCGCTGCAACAATTCGAACTGTTCAGAGGTGGACCAAGGGCGGCAGTGCGAGACAACCAGATCAGAATTGCGCCGGATATTCTTGCGCTGGGTGGCCGATGGCTCGAACTCCTTGGCCAAAACCCGTACCGACACGCAGGCCGAGCAATCGATGCAGGACGGCCGGTAAGCTACGGTCTGGCTGCGACGAAAACCGATTCGGCCGAGCGCATCGTTGAGCGCATCGGCATTGGCTCCGCGCAATTCGGTAAATACCTTGCGTTCGCTCCGCCCCGGCAAATAGGGACAGGGCGCCGGGCTAGTGACGAAAAAACGGGGAAAGCGAACGGGTGCCGTCACGGCCTGGGCAAGTCCTCTGAATCTAGCGACCGGTTGTTCGGCGCGCATCGGAACTATGCCTGTGCGCGTCGTCCAGTGAAAGTCTTTTAACCAAGTATGAAGGTTAACGAAGCGATATTTTGCACAGCTGCGCGACCAGCCAACGCGAGGCTCAGGATTGAAACCGCGCCACGGCTGCCCGCCGCAGCACCCGGTCTTCCAGCGCATAGTAGAGCTGGATGGTTTCTCCATCGTCGAGGCAGGAGGCGGCAAAGGCGATGTCGATCCCGGCGCGCAGCTTTGGCGGCGGCGGCACCAGCAGCGGCTCAATGCAGCGGTCGATGGCCCGCGTGTAGTTGTCGTCGAAGGCCACCCAGCCGATCCGCCACCGCGCATCAGCCGTAGCGCCGTTGTAAAACATCACCGGCGGCTCGCCCTTACGGGCGACGATCGGACCTGTCGACAGGTGCCAGCTGTCCCAGCTATCCTCGCGTATGGTAAAGGGGTCGCTGCCCACATGCCATGGCCCTTCCGGACTATCCGATAGGGCTATTCCGATCCGCGAAGCGTTGTCCCTGGCATATTCGAAAAATAGCCGGTAGCGCCCGTCCGCGCCTCTGGCGACGGTTGCTTCCTTGATGTTGCCCGCGCCTTTAGGCGCTTTCAGCATGACCTGCATTTTGGTCAGCGTGCCGAGCTTTGAACCTTTAGCGACACAAAGCGAGCCCTGCTCGCGCCGTCCATCGACACCGGTATAGAACACCAGCAGCAATCCCTTGTCGGCCAGCACGACAGTGGGATCCTCGACGCCGCCAGCATCGATGAAATCAGGGCCGGGCACGATTGCGGGATCCGGCTGCATCGCGAACCTCAGCCCGTCCGATGAAGTGCCTGCATAGATCACGCCGGTCGGATCGGATTGTCCGAGCGGATTCTTGAGTACGCGCACCAGCAAATGGATGGCTTTCTTCTCGTCCTGCCAGACATAGGGGCTCATCAAGTCGCACCCTGCCAGCAGTCCGTCGTCGCCGGCAATGTCCAGGCTCACGACATCAAGCGCCTCTACGACATATTCAAGCCGCATGGATCAGGCCCCTTGCGCTACGGTGAGCGACAGGCCGCCATCGATGACGACCGTCGAGCCGGTAATATAGTCGGCCGCTGGCGAAAGCAAAAAAACTACCAGCCCGGCTACTTCTCCGGCTGTCCCGGCACGGCCCCAAGGGATGGCTCCCTGCTTGCGGTCCAGTTCGGCCGGATCGTCGAGTGCGGACTGGTTCATCGGCGTCAGGATCATGCCGGGGGCGACGCTATTGACGGCAATATGCTGCGGCGCAAGTTCGAGCGCAAGCGTCGCAGTCAATTGCGCGAGGCCGCCCTTGGCGCTGTCGTAATCGGTACCGCCAACACGCGGGGCGCGTTCGTGGATCGAGGAAATGTTGACAATGCGTCCGCCGCCCGCGTGACCGGCCAACCCCCGGACAAATCGCCGGCAGGTGAGGAACGGGCCATAGAGATCGGCGCGCACGACACGGTCGAACTGGGCTAGGCTCATTTCCCCCAGCGGCGTGCCGCTCATGTTAAGGCCGGCCGAATTGACCAGCAGCCTCACCGGGCCAAAGTTGAATTCCGCCGTGGCATACAGTGCTTCGACCTGCACCTCGTCGCCGACGTCGGTCTGGCATGCAAGCGCCTTGCCCCCAGCCGATCGGATTTCCGCAACCACGGCATCGGCGGCCGTGTGGTCGCGGAGGTAGGTCAGCGTGACCGCTGCTCCGGCCTTGCTGAGCGCCAGTGCGCTGGCCTTGCCAATGCCGGATTCACCGCCGGTAACGATCGCCGCCTGACCTTCAAGACCCATGCTACGCACAACGCACGATCAAGCGACACTGTTGCACAGCCAATCCGCCTAGTTCAACTCCACCTGCGTCACCGAAAACCCCTCGGTCCGCAGCGCCGCAACCAGTCCATCGAGCTGGTTACGGTCCCGCGCCTCGCATTCGATCTCGGTGACCAGGCCTTTGGCGGGCAGATTGGTGAAAATGCGCTGGTGCCACACCTCGATGATGTTGACGTTGTGCGCGTGGAACACCTTGGCGACCTTGAACAGCGAGCCGGGCCGGTCCTGCATGGTCAGCCGCAGGCGTGCCAGCCGGCCTGACCGCGCGAGATCGCGCAGCAGGACATTGGCGAGCAGCCGGGTGTCGATGTTGCCGCCGGACAGAACTATGCCAATCTTGCGGCCGGCAAACATATCGCGATGCGCCAGAACCGCCGCGAGCCCTGCCGCGCCCGCGCCTTCGACCACGGTTTTTTCGATCTGCAACAGCAGCGCCAGAGCGCCTTCCAGCTCCGCCTCGCTGACCAGCACGAAATCGTCGAGCAGCCCTGCCAACACCCTAGACGTGAAGATACCGGGTTCGGCCACGGCAATGCCCTCGGCCAGCGTGTCACCGCCGATCGGCAGGTTGGTGCCCTTCAGCAGATTGTACATCGACGGGAACAGCTCTGCCTCAACCCCGATCAGGCCGATGCCCGGCTTGATCGCCCGCGCGATCGTGCCCATGCCCGAAGCGAGGCCGCCGCCGCCTACCGGGATCGCCAGCATATCAAGATCCGGCACGTCCTCAAGCATCTCCAGCGCGACCGTGCCCTGCCCGGCGGCGACATCCGGATCGTCGAACGGGTGGATAAAGGTCAGCTCCAGCTCGGTTTCGAGCCTTCTGGCATGGGCGTAGGCCTCGTCGTAGCTTTCGCCCTCGAGCACCACGGTGCCGCCGACGCTTTCGGTCTGCATGACTTTAACCGTCGGTGTCGTCTTCGGCATGACGATGGTGACGGGAATGCCGAGCCGGGTCCCGTGATACGACAGTCCCTGCGCGTGGTTGCCGGCAGATGCCGCGATAACGCCGCGGTTGATCTTGTCTCCCAGCACCAGCATCGCATTAAGCGCCCCGCGCTCCTTGTAGGCGGCAGTGAACTGCAGGTTCTCGAACTTGAGGTAGATTTCCGCCCCGGTCATCGCGCTCAGCGTCTGGCTGCGCATCGTCGGCGTGCGCACCACCGCGCCGGCGATGCGGGCCGCGGCGGCGCGGACATCGTCGGCGGTGAGCAGCGAGGTTTCGCTGCCGGCAATCGCGGCGGGCTTGTGCATGGCCGCGCCCTAAACCAAAGCCCGGCCATTGCAAACCGCTAAGCTGCCGGCGCGATGTCCTGCTTTACCTGTGGCACAAGCATGGCGGCGATGGCCATGACCACCAGGATGGCGATCGTATCGGCGATCCAGTCGCGGATGTCGCTGTCGCGGTGGAGCGCCGGGATTCCTTGCACCATTTCAATCAGTGCGCCCAGAAACGACAGCCGCTCCGCCACCCGCCAGCGCAGTTCAGACGGGAAACCGAATGCGGCAAGTCCGGCGAGCGTGCCAAAGGCGAGGATGTGGGCAAATTTGTCGCCCAGCCGATCGATGGGAAGTTCCGGCGGCTTGGGCAGCACCGCCATGACCACGGCAAACGCCAGCGCCAGCCAGAACAGCACGCGCGTGGCGAAAACGAAGCGCGGGTGGTGAATAATGTCCATGGGCCGGCGGCGATAAAGCAATCACTTCCCAAGGCAAGGGCTGGCGGCGGCGGCGCAACCGGTTAAAGGGGAATCGCATGACCGACAGCTTGAACGTTTCCTTCATCGGCCTGGGCGTGATGGGCGGGGCGATTGCCCGGCATATCGGCAATGCAGGCCACCGCCTCACCATCTACAACCGCACGCGCGCCCGAGTGGCAAAGTGGCAGGATGCCAATCCCGGCCTCGCCGCGCGCATTGCCACCAGTCCGGCCGATGCCGCGTCGGGCGCCGACATTGTGCTAACCTGCGTCGGCAATGACGATGATCTGGCGGATGTCGTCCTCGGCGCGCAGGGCGTCTTCTCCAGCCTGCGCAAGGGCGGGGTATTCATCGACCACACCACGGTTTCCGCACGGATCGCCCGGCAGATCGCGGTCGAGGCGCGCGACAAGCAGGTGCATTGTATCGATGCCCCAATGACCGGGTCGCAGATCGGCGCGGAAAATGGCACGCTGACGGTCATGTGCGGCGGGCGCACGGACGCGATAGAGGCGGCGCGCTGCGTGATGCAGGCCTATACTTCGCGGATCGTCCATGTCGGCAAGGCCGGCGCCGGGCAGACCGCCAAAATGGTCAACCAGATCTGCATCGCCGGGATCGTTGCCGGGTTGGCGGAAGCGGTCCGCTTTGCCCAGGCATCGCACCTCGACATGGACAGGGTATTCGACGCGATCTCGGGCGGCGCGGCGCAGAGCTGGCAAATGGACAACCGCTGGCAGACGATGGCAAAGGATGAATTCGACTTCGGATTCGCGATCGACTGGATGCGCAAGGATTTAGGCCTGGCGATGGACGAGGGCCGTGGCATCGGCGTCTCGCTGCCGATAACCGCGCTGGTCAACCAACTCTTCGCGGATGTGCAGGCGCTGGGCGGTGGACGACAGGACACCAGCGCGTTGATCCGGCGACTGCCCCGACGGGGGGGCAAATGATGCGGCGGAATATCCGCCGCCGGGCGGGGAGTTTCATCGCCGCCCTTTTCCTCACCGCCCCCGCCCACGCCGATGTGCTGGTCGATAATGTCGAAGGGCTGACCCTCACTGCCGACGGCCAGACCCAGCGCTTCACCGGCGTGCTGGTTGACGACATTGGCCGGGTTCAACAGCTGTTCCAGCGTGGGGACAAGCGGCCCGCGCGGGTCGATTACCGGCTCGATGGCAAGGGCCGCGTGCTTATGCCCGGTCTGATCGATTCGCATGTCGAGCTGATGAAGCTGGGCATCGCCGCGCTGACCCTTGATCTCTCGGGCACCCGCTCGCTGGCCGAGGCGCAGGCGAAGATTGCCGCCTACGCCGCCGCGCATCCCGATCTGCCTTGGATTATGGGCTATGGCTGGAATCAGGAGCAATGGGGCCTTTCCCGATATCCCGTTGCCGCCGAAATCGACGCGGCGGTCCGGGACAAACCGGTGTGGCTGATCCGGGCGGACGGTCAGGCCGGCTGGGCCAACAGCGCCGCGCTGGCCGCCGCT
This sequence comes from Novosphingobium sp., assembly GCA_031368085.1. GTDB lineage: Bacteria > Pseudomonadota > Alphaproteobacteria > Sphingomonadales > Sphingomonadaceae > Novosphingobium. The sequence continues at coordinate 12,852 of JANLQW010000141.1, forward strand.
GGCATCACGGCCGCAAGCAAAGACCCGGTCGGCGGCCGCATCGAGCGGATTGCCGGAACGCCGCGCCCCGCCGGTGTGCTGATGGGCAGCGCTGCCGGGATGGTCGAGCGCAAGCTGCCGCCACCGCGCCCCGAGGATCTCGATCAGGCGCTTGCCGACGTCCAGCAGAAGCTGCTCGAGCGCGGCATCACCGCTGTTGCCGACATGGGCACGACGATCGAGGCGTGGCAGGCCTATCGCCGCGCCGGCGATCTCGGCACGCTGCGCCTGCGCATTCTGGCTTATGCGCAGGGCACCGAGGCGATGGCGCTGATCGGCGGGCCGGGGCCGAGCCCCTGGCTTTATGAGGATCGGCTGCGGCTCAATGGCGTACTGCTGCATCTTGACGGCGCGCTCGGATCGCGCGGGGCGGCGCTGAAGGCGCCCTATGCCGATCAGCCGGCAGGCCGCGGGCTAAACCTCATCACCGACACCCAGCTCAAGAATCTGATGAGCCGGGCGGCGATCGACCATTTCCAGGTTGCCGTCGCCGCCACCGGCGACAAGGCGGTTGCCACCCTGCTCGATGCCATCGAGGATCAGGCGCCGACCTACACGGGCGACCGGCGCTGGCGGATCGAGCATGCCGAGCTGGTCGATCCCGCCGATTTCGCCCGCTTCGCCCGCAATGGTCTGGCCGTATCGATGCAGCCGCAGGCGCTGTTTTCCGGCCTGGGCATGGCGGAGGCACGGCTCGGGGCACCGCGACTGGCGGGCGCCTATGCGTGGAAGTCGCTTTCGGCTGCCGGCGCGAGGCTGGCCTTCGGGTCCGGCGCACCCGCCGGTCAGCTCAAGCCTTTTGCCGACATCGCGGTGGCGACGACCCGCCAGGGCGCCGACGCCCAGCCGTTCGGCGGCTGGCAGCCGCAGGAACGCCTGACCCGCGAGGCGGCCCTGGCGGCCTATACCATTGGCGCCGCCTGGGCCGGCCTTGCCGATGGCCGGTTGGGGCGGATCGCCATCGGCCAGCGCGCCGATTTCCTGCTGGTCGACCGCGACCCGCTGCTGGCGAGCCCCGCCGACCTGCGCGGACTGCGGGTGCTGCAAACCTGGGTCGGGGGCAGACTGGTGTGGCAGGCTAAGGAAGGGATCACGCCTGGCCCGGGGTAGGGCTTCATTGCGGTTAATTTCCCGCTCATCCTGAGGAGCGGCTGAGCTATGAGCGGATATGCGCAAATATCGGTAGCTAGAGCGGCAATTGGGATGTGTGAATCACCGCCACCCCAACCCGTCTTTCCTGAGCTTGTCGAAGGACTGCCTTTTCTTCAGGCGGTTGCGCACGAGATGCGAAGAAAAAGACAGTGCTTCGACAAGCTCAGCATAGACGGATTTTGGGTCAGACAATTGGGACGATGCTTCAATCCGCAGTGGTCTGTTCGCGCGCCTCCTCCGCCGCCTTCGCCCGCGCTTCCCGCTTCTCGGTAAACCGCATGAACAGCAGCGTGCCCTCAAACAGCAAGAACAGCGGCACTGCCAGCATCAGCTGCGAAACGACATCGGGCGGCGTCACGATCGCCGCCAGGATCACGATCCCGACAATTACATAGCGCCGCGCCGCAACCAGCTGCTGCCGGCTGACGATGCCGGCGCGGTTGAGCAGCAGTAGCAGCACCGGCAGCAGGAAGCTGATGCCAAAGGCGAGGATGAACTGCATGACGAGGCTGAGGTAGTCGGCGGTCCCCGGCAGCGCTTCCATCTTCAGCCCGCCGCGCGTGCCCTCGAAATTGAGGAAGAAGCGGAAGGCCGTCGGCATGACGATGTAATAGGCCAGCGCCGCGCCGGACAGGAACAGCACCGGGGTGGCGATCAGGAAGGGCAGGAACGCCTTCTTTTCCTTCGCATAGAGCCCCGGCGCGACGAACGCCCACAGCTGGTTGGCGATGATCGGGAAACTGACGAAGAAGGCGGCGAACAGCGACACCTTGAGTTCGACAAAAAAAGCCTCGTAAAGCTTGGTGTAGATCAGCCGGCCCTGGCCCGCCGGAAAGGCCAAGGTCAGGGGCCGGACCAGAAAGCCGAAGATTTCGTCGGCGAAGGCGAAGCAGACGGCAAAAGCCACGCCCAGCGCCATCACGCAGCGCAGCAGACGGGTGCGCAACTCGATGAGATGGTCGAGCAGCGGCGCCTGGGTTTCGTCGATATCTTTGATGAGGGTCACGGCGGCGGCAGCGGCAGCTGCGGCTCCGGCTCGCCCAGGCCCCGACGGCTCTCGGCTTGCCGCGCCGGTGCCTCGGAATCGGAAGCCGGTGGCGGCAGTGCGGCTTCGGCCGAGGCCGCCTCGACCGCAGGATGCGGATGGGCGCTCACAATCGCCTCGTTCTGCTCACGCCACTTCTTCTCCATTTCTTCAAGCTCCGCCTCGCGGATCATGGTCTCGATCCCGGAGCGGAAATGGCCGGAAACGCGCCGCATCTTCGCCACCCAGCGGCCGATAGTGCGCAGCGCCATCGGCAGATCCTTGGGACCGATGACAATGATCGCGACAATGGCGATCACCAGCATCTCGTCGAAACCGACGTCGAACATGTCTCAGTGTCCCCGGCTTAGACGCCGGTCTTGGTGGTATCGCTGGTTGCCGGCGTAACGCTCGTGTCGGGTGCCGGAATTTGCGCGGGCGGCGGAACCACGCGATCGTCCTCATTCAAGCCATGCTTGAAGCTTTTGATACCCTTGCCGAAGTCTCCCATGATCTCGGAAATTCGGCCGCGCCCGAACAGCACGAGCACGACGAGCAGCACGATAATCCAGTGCCAGAGTGACCCAAAACCCATGTTCGACTCCGAAGTTAGGCGGAGCATGTGCTCCTCATGGTGCTCTATCTAGGCGCTTTCCGCTCCGCTTGCCAGTCCGACCGACGATTCAGCGTCGCCCTCGCCAAAGCCCATCGCCGCCAGCGCATCGTCAACCGGATCAAGCAGCCCGGCGGCGCGCAGTTCGTCGACGCCCGGCAAATCCTTGCGCGAGGCGAGGCCGAAATGGGCGAGGAATTCGGGCGTGGTCGCGTAGATCACCGGCCGCCCCGGCACCTCGCGCCGGCCGGCGACGCGCACCCACCCGGCCTCCAGCAGCACGTCGAGCGTGCCCTTGGCGGTCTGCACGCCGCGGATCGCCTCGATCTCGGCGCGGCTGACCGGTTCGTGATAGGCGACGATCGCCAGCACTTCGGTGGCCGCGCGCGACAGGCGGCGGACATCCTCGCGCTCGCGGCGCAGCAGATGGGCGAGATCGGCGGCGGTCTGGAAATGCCAGCGCTTGCCGCGCTCGACCAGCTCGATGCCGCGGCCGTGGTAAAGCGCAGCCAGCTCGCGCAGCGCATCGCGCACATCCGCCCCGCCGAGATGCGCGGAAATCGCCTCGACGGTCATGGGCTGATCGGCGGCAAACAATGTCGCCTCTACCGCGCGCACGAGGTCGTCGAGCCGCTCCCGCTCATCCTGAGCCTGTCGAAGGGTCATGCCGGCACTTGCCGCAAGTGGAGCGGGCCGAAAGCCTCCTCCTGCGCCAGTTCCGCCTTCCCCCGCCGGGCCAGCTCCAGCGCCGCGACGAAGCTGGAGGCCAGCGCCGAGCGCCGCAGCCGGGCATCGGCCGAGCCATCTCCCTGGAGCGGCGGCAGGAATTCCGCGAGCTCCATCCAGTCAAGCGTCACGCCCAGCATCGCGGACACCCGCGCCAGCGCCGAATCGAGCGTCATCACCATGCGGTCGCGCACGATATGGACGACCGGCGCGCTGCGCGCCTTGACCTGGCCGTAAGCCTGGATCAGCGCGAACCAATCGCATTGCCAGCGGTTCTTGCGGTCGATCCGCAGGCCTTCGGGCGCACCGCGCAGGAAGACGTCGCGACCCAGCCGGTCGCGACCCAGCAGCCGCACCGCCGCCTCGCGCATGGCGCCGAGCCGCTGGAGGCGCAGCTGCAGGCGCAGGGCGAGTTCCTCGGGGCTGGGGTCTTCCTGCTCCTCGCGCGGCAACAGCAGCGCCGATTTGAGGTAGGCCAGCCACGCCGCCATGACGAGGTAATCGGCGGCCAGTTCCAGCCGCATCGCTTCGGCACGCTCGATATAGGTGAGATATTGATCGACCAGGGCGAGGATCGAGATTCGCCGCAGGTCGACCTTTTGCCGGCGGGCAAGATCGAGCAGCAGATCGAGCGGGCCTTCCCAGCCGTCGAGTTCGAGATAGAGCGCGGCATCATTGCTTGCGGCGGCGGCGATGCCCTCCCAAGCGTCGTCCGCGTCGGAGAACAGCGCGGCTTGGGTGACGAGCCCGGTCACGCCCGCGCCTCGGCTTGATCCGGCAGCAGCGCCAGCAATGCGTCGCGCTTGGCGAGAAGTAGCGCCTGATCGCCGCGCGCACCGTCAAGCCGGGTGCCCGCCAGCGCGCGCTCCAACCGGGCTGCGGCCATATCGGTTATCGCGGGCAAACGTTCGGCAATGCCGATCATATCCGCCATCTTCGCCCAGCAATTGAGCGCGATGTCGCAGCCGGCCGCAATCGAACGTTCGGCGCGCTCGGGCACTGTGCCCGATAGTGCCGCCATATCGAGATCGTCGGTAAGCAACAGTCCGCTGAAGCCGATCTGCTTGCGGATCACCTCGCCGATCACGAAGGGCGATTGAGTCGCGGGGTTTTCGCCGTCCCATGCGGTGAAAAGCAGATGACCGGTCATACCGATCGGCGCGTCCTTGAGCGCGCGGAACGGGGCGAGGTCGATTTGCAGTTCCGCCGCGCTGGCAGTGACCGTGGGCAATTCCCGGTGGCTGTCGGCGCTGCTGCGGCCGTGGCCTGGCATGTGTTTGATCGTGCCGGCAATCCCCGCGCGGGCCAGCCCATCGAGCACCGCACGCCCGAGCGCGGCAACACGCAGCGGCTCGTGACCGAGCGCGCGGTCGCCGATCACATCATGCGCACCCGGCTGGCGGACATCGAGCACAGGCGCATGGGTGCAGGTCACCCCTACCTCCGCAAGGTCATGCCCCAGCGCTTCGGCGTTGGCCCGCGCCGCTTCGATCGCGCTGACCGGGGCCACATCGTAGAGCTGGTCAAACGCCGCGCCCCACGGCCAGGCCGGCCATTGGGGCGGCTTCAGCCGCGTGACTTCGCCGCCTTCCTGGTCGATAGTGATCAGCAGCCGCTCGCGCCCGTGGACGTCCCGCAGGCTGTCGGTCAGCGCGCGCAGCTGCGTGCGGTTTTCAATATTCCGCCCGAACAGGATATAGCCGGCGGGATCGGCATCCCGAAAGAACGCGCGCTCTTCGCCTGTCAGTTCCGTTGCGGAAAGACCGAAGATCGCTGGCGTCATTGTACGGAAATCGCAGGATCGCGCGCTTTTCGCAAGCGCGCCAACCTCGGTTCATGTGCAAAAACCCGGGGTTTCAGCCCTTGACCTGACAGGCGAGCCCCGCCGCCTTCAACCGGCTGCACAGCGCCTGCGCTCCGCCGGCTTCGCCGGGCAGAACCTGGAGACGATACACTGTGCCGATATCGGCCTGTCCTTCGACAATCTGGTGCTTCAAGCCGGCAAGCGCGCCGTATTGCGCGGCAAGCTTGCTCCAGCCAGTTTCCGCGGTGGCCTGCGTCGAATAGGCGCCGACCTGCACCACCGGGCCTTTAACAGTTGCGGAGCTGGCGGCAAAGGGGGTCGCGGAGGACGCCGGAACCTTCACCAAGGTGAGGCTGGGCCGGGATGAAGGTACCGCTGATGCACCCGCATCGCCGATTTTCGCCGACCGCGTCTGGCCTTCCGAGACCGCAAAGGCGGAATCGCCGGTGCCGTCGAAGGTCTTGCCGCCGGGGTTCTTTGGCGTCTCCTTGTAGGGCTGCGCGGGAGCCTGGATGGTGCTGCCGTCGGCCACGAGAGCAGAATCGGATGCGCTGTGGCTTGCCCACCAGATGCCGCCAACCAGCGCAACCAGCGCAACCAGACCGATCAACACGAGCCCGAACATGCGGGCGCCATCGGTGCTCGCGTCCTCATCGTCGTCGTCGTCGGCATCAAGCCAGGGGAGCCGCTCGCGCTCGTCGGCAAGGGCCAGCTGCTCTGCCTCGGGCCCCTCGTTCTCGGCTGGATTGCCCATGCCATCGAGGTCAGCTTCGTCGCGGGTCCGGTCAGTATCCGCCATATTCACATTTCCTCTACCGCAGTGACACCCAGCACCGTCAAGCCGTTGCGCACGATCTGCCCGAGCTGTGCCGCAAGGAATAATCTAGCACCAGTTAGTTTACCATTCTGTACCGCGATGAAACGCTTTTCGGGCCGATCGTTCCCCAAGTTCCAGTAAGCATGAAACGCGGCCGCCAGATCGTGGAGAAAGAACGCGATCCGGTGGGGCTCGCGCGCTACAGCGGCGGCCTCGACGAGCCGGGGGAACTGGGCGGCAAGCTTGATCAGTTCGATCTCTTCCTGCCCGAGCAATTCCAGTTCGGCATCGTCCGGCCCCAGCCCTTCCGCCGCCGCCTTGCGCATCGTCGAGCAGATCCGGGCGTGGCAATATTGCACATAGAACACCGGATTGTCCTTGGAGGCTTCGACCACCTTGGCAAAGTCGAAATCCATCGGCGCTTCCGGCTTGCGGGTGAGCATCGTAAAGCGCACGACATCCTTGCCGACTTCGCGAACAACATCGGCCAATGTCACGAAGTTACCGGAACGCTTTGACATTTTCACCGGCTCGCCGCCGCGCAGCAGCTGCACCATCTGCACCAGCTTGACCTCGAACGGGATCGGCTTGCCTTCTCCGCCGGTCATGGCCGCCACCGCCGCCTTGATCCGCTTGACCGTCCCGGCATGGTCCGCGCCCCAGATATCGACCAGCGCGTCGGCGCTCTGCGCCTTCTGGAAGTGATAGGCGAGGTCGGCGCCGAAATAGGTCCAGCTGCCGTCGGACTTGCGGATCGGCCGGTCCTGGTCGTCGCCGAACCGGGTTGAGCGGAACAGCGGCAGCTCGACCGGCTCCCAGTCGTCGAGCACTTTGCCCTTGGGCGCCTCGAGCACACCGTCATAGACGAGATCGCGGGCGCGCAGCCAGGCTTCGGCCTCGGCGGGCTTGCCGGCGGCTTGCAAGTCGGCCTCGGACGAGAACAGATCGTGGCGGATGCCGAGCAGCGCAAGGTCGTCCCGGATCATCACCAGCATCGCCGCGACGGCGCGGGTGCGGAACAGGACAAGCCAATCGGCTTCCGGCGCTGCCGCGTAGGTGTCACCAAACTCCCGGGCCAGTTCCTGCGCTACCGGGATCAGATAGTCGCCCGGATATAGCCCTTCCGGAATATCGCCCACCGCCTCGCCCAGCACCTCGCGATACCGCAGATGCGCGGAGCGGGCGAGGACATCGACCTGGCCGCCGGCGTCGTTGACGTAATATTCGCGGATCACCCGGTGCCCGGCAAACTCCAGCAGCGCCGCCAGCGCATCGCCGACCACTGCGCCGCGGCAATGGCCCATATGCATCGGCCCGGTCGGGTTGGCCGAGACATATTCGACATTGACAGTGCTGCCGCGCCCGATGTCGGAACGGCCGTAGTCCGCCCCCAGCGCCGCCAATGTCCGCAATTCCGCGATCCAGCTGGCGGAGGATAGTCGCAGGTTGATGAAGCCGGGGCCGGCGATCTCGGCGCTGGTCACCGCCGGCAGCTTGGCGAGCGCTGCCACCAGCGCTTCGGCCAGCGCGCGCGGGTTCATGCCCGCGGGCTTGGCGAGCACCATGGCGGCATTGGTTGCAAGGTCGCCGTGGCTGGCATCGCGGGGCGGCTCGACTGTAATCGCGGCGCGGCTCAGCCCGGCAGGCAGCGTGCCCGCCGCCTCCAGCGCATCGAGCGCGGCGGCGAGGTGGCCGGTGAAGGCGGTGTACAGCGTCTGGACCTGGGACATGGCGGCGCGGTTAGCGGTTTTAGGGCTTCAAGGGAACCTTGCGCAGTCTCTGCTTCATAAACCGCGCAAACTCGCCTATCGGCCCAGCCCATGCCCTCCGCCGCGCCCTTGCAAACCTACCGGGTCAAAAGCTTCGGCTGCCAGATGAACGTCTATGACGGCGAACGCATGGCGGAGCTGCTGGCCGCGCAAGGATTGAATGCCGCTGCGGAAGGCGCAGACGCCGATCTTGTCGTGCTTAACACCTGCCACATTCGCGAAAAGGCGGTAGACCGGGTCTATTCCGACATCGGCCGCCTGCGCCGCGATGATGGCTCCAGCCCGCTCATCGCCGTCGCCGGCTGCGTTGCCCAGGCCGAGGGCGAGGAGATCATGGCGCGGGCGCCGTCGGTGCGGCTGGTGGTTGGCCCGCAGGCCTATCACCGCCTGCCCGAAATGCTGGCCGAAGCCGCCACCGGCAAGCGCGTTACCGATACCGACATGCCGGCGGTAACCAAGTTCGCCGCCCTGCCCAAACGCCGCCGCGCCGGTCCCAGCGCCTTTCTCACAGTTCAGGAAGGATGCGACAAATTCTGCACCTATTGCGTCGTACCCTATACGCGCGGCGCGGAAGTTTCCCGATCTTTCGTTGAGTTGATGTCCGAAGCGCAGCAGTTGCTTGAAGGCGGGGCAAAGGAAATCACGCTGCTTGGCCAGAATGTCAATGCGTGGCACGGCGAGGATGCCAAAGGCCGCGCGATCGGCCTTGACGGGCTAATCCGCAAGCTGGCCGCGCTGCCCGATCTGGCGCGCATCCGCTATACCACCAGCCATCCTGCCGACATGACCGAAGGCCTGATCGCGGCGCATGGCGAAGTCGCCAAGCTGATGCCGTTCCTCCACTTGCCCGTGCAATCCGGCAGCGACCGGGTCTTGAAAGCGATGAACCGCAGCCACACGGTGGAAAGCTATCTCCGCTTACTGGAGCAAGCCAGAGCCGCCCGTCCGGATATCGCCATCTCGGGCGATTTCATCGTTGGCTTTCCCGGCGAGACCGACGCGGAATTCGAGGAAACAGTAAAGCTGGTGGCTTCCGTGGGTTATTCGCAGGCCTTCAGCTTCAAGTTCAGCCCCCGCCCCGGTACACCGGCCGCCACGATGGACGGCGCCGTAGCTCAGGACGTCATGGACGACCGCTTGCAACGCCTGCAGGCCGCCATCGCCCGCGAGCAGTTGTCCTTCAACCGCGCCAGTGTCGGCCGACAATGCGAGGTGCTGGTCGAGCGGCGCGGCAAACTCCCCGGCCAATGGCTCGGCAAGTCGCCTTGGCTGCAATCGGTGCATTTCCAGGAAGAGGCAGCGCTCGGCGATCTGGTGCGGGTCGACCTTGTCGCCGCCGGCCCGGTTTCGCTGTCGGGCAGCTTGGTGAAACAGCTCAACCCGGCCTGACCTGGGCCCAAACGCGAGACGGCAGCGGTTCACTGGGGCCAGTGCCGTCTATGTTCGATCGTGATTTCAAATTCTTACCAGTAGAAGCTGCGATACACCTGGATGACACGACCGTTCCTGACATTGATCAGGAGGACGTCATTGCCATAACGAACCCAGCGCTGATTGTAGCCTGGACGCGGCAGGCGATAGCGCGAATAATTGGTCACCAAGTACCGCTGGCTGTAATACGTCGGCGCAAATCGGTGACCGATTGCCACGGGCGCATAGCGATAGCCGCGCGGACCGGTATATCTTCCCTGGCGGTACACGTTGCGGTTCCGCTGGCGATATTCGCGCCAATCCTCCCGCAGTTCGCGGCGGTCCTCGCGAACTTCGCGCCGATCCTCCCGGGCTTCCTGATGATCGCCCCGGCGCAGGTCGCGCCGCACCTCCTCGCGGCCTTGCCCGACCTCTTGCTGGCCGCGCCGGATTTCGCCCGCACTTTGGGCGCTGGCGATGTTCGGGGCCAGGGCGGTCGCGGCGAGTGCCGCGATCAATATCTTACGCATTCGGCATCTCCTGATCAAAGCCGCATGGACAAACGGCCAGATGTGCGGATCCTGCCCGCACCTGCATGAACGCGCGAAAAACCGAAAGGTTGGCATTCGGCAAGGTTACCTCCCGACCGGAGCGGCCCCTGCTGTGGCCCGAACGACGCGCCCACAATGAAATCTTTCAAGCCGCTTGCGGCCACCGCCGCCGGGTCTATCTTGGCTAGAGACTCGGCAAGTCGGCGAGGCTCGACCATGAAAGGACCGCATGACCCGCAAGGCAGTTCGCACCGCTCCGGCGGCGACCCGTTCGGATGGGGCGCGCCCCGCGCGTACCGAGATCACATTTGATGAACCTGCCACACTCAGCGCGCTATTTGGCCAGTTCGACGCCAATCTTGTCCAGATCGAAAACCGCCTTGGCGTCTATATAGCGGCGCGCGGCAACAAGGTGCAGATCGAAGGCAGCGAAGAAGGCGTCGCCCGAGCCCGCGACGTGCTCAAAGGCATGCACATGCGCCTGTCGCAGGGCCGAGAGCTTGATTCTGGCGCGGTCGATTCGCTGATCATGATGTCGACCGAACCGACCTTGGAGGGGATCATCTCCGGCAGCATCGACGCCCCGCCGATAATGATCCGCACCCGGAAGAAAACGATCGTCCCGCGCTCGGCAATGCAGATCGACTATATGCGGGCCCTCGCTCGTGACGACATCATTTTTGCGCTCGGTCCGGCGGGCACCGGCAAGACCTATGTTGCGGTGGCGCAGGCGGTCAGCCAGCTGATGAGCGGCAGCGTCCAACGCCTGATCCTGTCGCGCCCGGCGGTCGAAGCCGGCGAGCGGCTGGGCTTTCTGCCCGGTGACATGAAGGAGAAAGTCGACCCCTATCTGCGCCCGATCTATGACGCGCTGTACGATTGCATGCCCCCCGAACAGGTCGAACGACGGATCGCATCGGGCGAAATCGAGATCGCCCCCATCGCCTTCATGCGCGGCCGCACCCTGGCCGACGCTTTCGTCATCCTCGACGAGGCGCAGAACACCACCCCGGCGCAAATGAAGATGTTCCTCACCCGCTTCGGCCAGAACAGCCGGATGGTGGTCTGCGGCGACCCCAAGCAGGTCGATATCCCCGGCGGCGTCGAACATAGCGGGCTAAGGGATGCGGTCGGCCGGCTGGAAGGGATCAATGGCATCGCCACGGTGCGATTCGGCGTGGCGGACGTGGTGCGGCACCCGATTGTGGGGCGGATTGTCGAGGCCTACGAAGGGAGCGATCCCTGAGGTCAAGGGCACCGTTCCCGTCGCCCACCGAACCACGCGGAAGCTCTTCTCAGTTCGCCCGACTATCGCTCCGTGCCCGATGAATTCATCCAGCCCCCTGCCACAAACGGGCCGGCGTGCTATCATGTCCGCCAATGCTCGCCCTCGAAACCGATATCGACGCCCCCTGGCCTGCCTTGCAAGACTGGGAGTCCCTCGCCGCCCGCGCCGCCGCCGCCCTCGCCCAGATCGCTCCCGAAATCGCCAACCCGCGTCTTTCCGCCAGCCTGCTGTTCACCAGCGACGCCGAAGTCCAGGCGCTTAACTGCGAATGGCGCGGGAAGGACAAGCCGACCAATGTACTGTCTTTCCCGATGCTTACTCGCGCCGAACTGCTCGCTTTGGCCCCCCATGGCCCGCCTGTATTGCTCGGCGACATCGCCCTGGCCCTCCAAACCTGCGCGTGCGAGGCGGCGGACAAAGCTATCGCCCTCGAAGCCCACGCCGCCCATCTCGTCGTCCACGGCCTGCTCCACCTTGCCGGGCACGATCATGAACTGTCCCCCGAAGCTGCCGCCGAGATGGAGGCGCTGGAGATAAAGGCACTTGCCCTTTTGGGGTTGGTGGACCCATATGGCGATGCAGGACAGGCTGAAGGGGCTTAGATACAGCAATGGCCGACAATGGCCGCGCAGAACGCGGGCGACCGGGCGATCCCGCGGCGGGAGAACCGGACAGTCGCAACTTGCTATGGCGTGCGCTTCACAAGCTCTTCGGACCGCGGGATGGCGAACAATCCCTCCGCGCCCAGCTCGAAGAGGCGATCGACGAGCATGAGGACGATGCCGGTGAAACAGCGGGCGTCAGCGGCGACCTATCGCCCACCGAACGGCAGATGTTGCGCAATCTCCTGCATTTCAGCGAGCACGATGCCGACGATGTCGCCATCCCGCGCTCCGAGATCATAGCGCTGCCGGCCAGCGCCAGCTGGGATGAGGTCGTGGCAGCCTTTGCCGAGCATGGCCACAGCCGCATGCCGGTCCATGGTGAGACGCTCGACGAGGTGATCGGCATGCTGCTGATCAAGGACGTCTTTGCTTATCTCGCCCGCGGCACGCCGCCGGACGACTGGAAGGCGCTGATGCGTCAGCCGCTGTTCGTCCCCCAGGCGCGCGGGGCACTCGATGTGCTGGCCGATATGCGCGCCAGCCGCATCCACCTTGCGGTCGTGGTGGACGAATATTCGGGCACCGACGGTATCATCACCATCGAGGATCTTGTTGAGGAAATCGTCGGTGATATCGAGGACGAGCATGACGATGCGCCTGAAGAGCTGATTGTACCGCTGGAAGGCGGGATGTGGGATGCCGATGCCCGTGCCGAGCTCGACGATGTCGCCGAGAAGATCGATCCGCGCCTGGCCAACGTTACGGAATCGGTTGATACCCTGGGCGGTCTGGCGTTCGTGCTGGCCGGGCAGGTTCCCCCGATTGGCGCCATTCTGACCCACGACAGTGGCTGGCGCATCGAGATTACCGAAGGTACCGAGCGCCGCGTCACCCGGCTGCGCCTGCATCCGCCCGTTTCCGAACAACCGAGCGAAGTCTGATCCTTGTCCACGCGCCGCCTGCCTCCTTTACGCGCCCTCGAAGCATTTATACGGACCGTCCGGCTCGGCTCGGCCAAGGCGGCGGCCAATGAGCTTGGGCTCAGCCCTTCGGCTCTGTCGCGGCGGGTGAGCGCGCTTGAGGAGTTCACCGGCAAGCGGCTGTTCACCCGGCAACACCAGGCGATGAAGCTGACCGACGAAGGCCAGGCGTTCTATGACGCGGTCGAGCCCAGGCTCGAAGAGCTGGCGCTGGCCGTGGAATCGCAGGTGGAGAGCGATGCGGTGTTGCGGCTGCACCTCGGCGTGCCATCGCTGTTCGGCGAGCAGCGCCTGTTCCCGCGCCTGCTCGAACTGCGCCAGCTGCACCCGCGGCTGCATATCGATATTGAGACCGGGCGCAATCTGGGCGAGCGGGTCGGTGACACGCTGGATGCCGCGATCATCCTGTCGCGCCAGCCGGAGCCATCGCTCCATTCCCTTCGTCTCGACCGTAACCGGATCTACGCCTTAGCCTCGAAGCAACTGGTCGCCGAGATCGGCTCGACGCCGAGTAATGCGGCGCTGGCGAAACAGACATTCCTGCTGCACAACGACCTCGTCGATAGCTTTGACGCCTGGAAGGCCGCGATGGACCTCGGCGAGTTCCAGCCCGCGGCAATCGACCACTTCGATTCCGGCCAGTTGATCCTCGAAGCCGCCGCCCAGGGGCTGGGTATCGCCATCATGCATGCCGACCATTTCGAGCGCGCCCGTGACGAGCGTCTGGCCCGGCTGTTCGACGTCGAGGTCGAAAGCGCTTACAGCTACTGGTTCATCTGCCGCCCGCGCGACCTGGCAAGCCGCCCGGTGCGGATTTTCCACGAATGGGTGCTGAAGGCAGGGTTGTAGGACGGCGTTGGCGGCCACCGGCGCACTGAACCCCGGACGCAAATTCGGTCCGGGATGCGGGAGGGAGCGATTCGCCCCTCCCTTCCCGTTTTTCTCAGCTCACCGCCGCTTTGGCAATCTTCCCCGGCTCACGCGGCGGCTCGCCCTTGGGCAGCGCGTCGACGTGCTCCATGCCGCTCTCGACGACGCCCCAGACGGTGTACTGCTTATCGAGAAAGTTGGCGTTATCCAGGCAGATGAAGAACTGGCTGTTGGCGCTGTTGGGCGCGCTGGTGCGGGCCATCGAGCAGACCCCGCGCACATGCGGTTCGGCGTTGAATTCGGCCTTGAGGTCGGGCTTGTCGGAGCCGCCCATGCCGGTGCCGTTGGGGCAGCCGCCCTGAGCCATGAAACCGGGGATGACGCGGTGGAACTTGACACCGTCGTAGAAGCCCTCGCCCACCAGCTCTTTGATCCGCTCGACATGGCCGGGCGCAAGATCGGGGCGCAGCTTGATCTTGACGTCGCCGCCGCCGCCATTGCCGGCATCAAGGGTTAGGGTGAGATATTCGTCGGCCATGTGATGTTCTCCTGCAGTTCGCGGGCCGATATAGGGTCGATCCTGACAATGTCACGCGCGGCGGCCCAGCCCGGTTGCAATTGTTCTTGACCGGCTTAGACCGTCGCCGATGAATCCGGAGGAACCCGAAGGCATAGTGCTCGAACCCGCCGCCCCGGCGGAAGACAGCGCGCGCGCCGATACCGGACAGGGGCATGAGAGCGATCGGTTCGACGAGGAAAACCGGCTGAAGCCCGAATTCGTCCGCCGGGTGCACGATGCGCTTGAGGCCGGCGACACCCACAGGGTTTACGAACTGGTCGAGCCGCTCCACCCGGCCGACATCGCCGATCTGTTCGAACTGATCGGCCGCGACGAGCGCCGTCCGCTGGCGCGCGCGATCAGCGATCTGATGAGCGTCGAGGTCTTCGCCGAACTCAACGACCACGTCCGCGAGCTGTTCGTCGAGGATCTTCCCGCCGGGATCATCGCCGACATCGCCGAGCAGCTCGAGACCGACGACGCAGTGGCGATGATCGAGGATCTCGACGAGGAAGACCGGCAAGCGGTCCTCGCGGAGCTTGAGCCCGAAGACCGCGCTGCGATCGAATCCGCGCTGGCTTATCCCGACGAAACCGCCGGCCGCCTGATGAGCCGCGATTTTGTGGCCTTTCCCGAACACCTTACCGTCGGCGACCTGATCGATTTCCTGCGTGAGGACCGCCAGCTCGCCACCGAATTCTGGGAAGTCTTCATCGTCGATCCGGCGCATCACCCGGTCGGCTCCTGCGCGCTATCGTGGATCCTGCGCGCGCCCCGCTACGCCGAGCTGGGCGACGTGATGAAGCGCGACCAGACGCTGATCCCGGTTACCATGGATCAGGAGGAAGTGGCGCTGCGCTTTCAGAAATACGCGCTGATATCCGCCGCGGTGGTCGATGAGTCGGGGCGGCTGGTGGGCCAGATCACGGTCGACGATGTCGTCCATATCATCCAGGAAGAAGCCGGCGAGGATGTGCTGCTGCTCTCCGGCGCGGGCGACGGCGATATCAACGAGCCGATCGGGTTGACCATCCAGACCCGGCTGACCTGGCTGGTGGTGAACCTCGGCACCGCCATCGTCGCCTCCAGCGTGGTCGGCCTGTTCGAGGGCGCTATCGCCCGCTTCGCGGTGCTGGCGGTGCTGATGCCGATCGTTTCCGGCATGGGCGGCAATGCCGGCACCCAGACGCTGGCGGTAGTGGTGCGCGCGCTGGCGACCAACCAGCTGACCGAAAGCAACACCTGGCGGATGATCGGCCGCGAATTCCGCATCGCCTCGGTCAATGGTCTGTCGCTCGGGCTTCTGATCGGCAGCGGGGTGGCGTTGTGGTCGGGCAATCTGCTGCTCGGCGGAGTGATTGCCGCAGCGATGATCATCAACAATCTGATCGCTGGCCTGGCCGGAATTCTGGTGCCGCTGACGCTCGACCGGCTGCGCATCGATCCCGCCGTGTCCTCGGCGGTGTTCGTCACCATGGCGACCGACGTGATGGGCTTTTTCAGCTTCCTCGGGCTGGCGGTGCTGGCCGGGCTGACGGGTTAGGGGTTGCGCGTGTGCTTCGACAAGCTCAGCATGAGCGGGTGTGGGGCTATTCATAACCCCCGCTCATCCTGAGCTCGTCGAAGGACCATGCCGCTCCACCTCACCAAGATCGCCTATGGCGCTGAAAGCCCCGCAACCTTGCGCGACTGGCTGGAAAGCGAGGGCGCCGAGGCACGGTTGACCACCCGCTACCTGCCCAAGCGCCACGAAGAAATGGCCGGCGGTTCGCTGTACTGGATACACCAGCATGCCATCATTGGCCGTTCCCCACTGCTCGGTTTCGAGCAGAAATCCGACGGCCCGCTGGTGGATTCGCCTCGAGCCGCGCCTGATCGCCGTCCAGCCGCGCGCCAAACGGGCACACCAGGGTTGGCGCTATCTGGCGGACGATGACGCTCCGCCGGATCTCGGTGGCTGCAATGACGGGGGCGAGCTGCTGCCCGGGCAGTTAGTCAGCGAGTTGGCGAAGCTTGGGCTGATTTAGGGTGGCAGTGGCATGAAGTCTGAAGAGCGGTGGGAGTCCGGACAGGCAGGTTGGGGGCGCGAAAGTGGACTAGCGGACATTGCCCGAATAGCTTGACTTGGCCGTCTGCTGACAGTCCGCTCCGCAAGAACCTGAATTACTTCAAGTAATTATGAGTTAAACTCTAGGGGCCGACGTTACGTCCCGCCAGATCCGAAGGTACAGGCCGAGGCCGGCTAATTCGAAATATCGTCAATCTGATAGCCGTCTCCGGTAGCAGTTCAGGAGGTCAATAACATTCCCTGCGACGACGGATTGCTTCACCGCAGGGAACGTAGTCACTCCTACCAATGGCGAAGTTCGAAGCGGACTAAAAGCGGTAGTAGTAACGGTAAGTTCGGGTATACTGATGAGGCCGATAGCGGCGGTATTGTCGACGGGCGTAGTATCCATTATTGTAACCGTTTCCATAATAGCCACTATAGCCATTCCCGTAATATCCGCGCCAGTTTTGCTCATGGTACTGGTCGTGCTGGTCGTCTAACTGGTCGTGCACACGCTCGTGCTGGCGATTAAGAAACCGATGCAATTGCTGGTGTTCCCACGGGTCCACGCCATATTCGTGAGCTTGTGCATGGAATGGGCCGAGAGAATCGTGCACAGCTTCATGCTGATCGCTTAACTGGTCATGCACGTCTTCGTGCTCGCCAGTGCCGTCCTCGGGATGCGCCATAGCAGGCGCGGCCAGCCCGAAAGCGCATGCCGTAGTGAACATCCTGATTATCAGTTTTCGCATTTCATCTGATCCTATTTTACTAGATCAACTGCGTATGAGCCTAGTAGTTTTAACGAATGCTGAGATTCACTGTTATTGCGGTTAACGTGGTCCTGTTGTGCCATGTCGGTCCCTTAACTCCGAGCGGGAGATGACTTGGTAAATTCTTTCCTTGCGGATCGAACAAGAAGCGAGACAGGCACAGGTGAGCGGCCGGCATTTAGCAACTGCGACCGACTTCCCTGCCGAGAAGGGCACCAGCTGCACCACCAATGATTGCGCCGACTGTACCGTCGTTGCGCGAGTAATAGCTGCCGCCTCGGCCAATTGCGCGCCCGATCAGGGCCCCGCCAGCGCCTCCGACAATAGCGCCTGTCGTGCCGTCACCACATCGGTAATTGCGATCTCTGCGTTCATAACGATAGCTGTTGCGTGAATATGGCGCTGGAGCATATCTATAGTTGTATGAGTCGTAAT
>JANLQW010000163.1:0-7314 GCA_031368085.1 Novosphingobium sp.
ATTTATGGGGCTAGTTTATGAAGTCGTTAAAATCCAGAGTGCAGCAAATAACTCCTCGGCATGGTTTGAAGAGGTAGATCGCTATCTTGAATTCGATCCACTCCAGTTCACCTATGCCCTGCTGACGCGGAGCCAACGTGTGAGCCACGAGAATTTACGGCTGCGCGATCCTGTCTGGCTGGCCAGGCTGGAACGCGAATTCGCCACCCGTGCATTTGGACGGGAAATGGATAAACCCGTTCCGCCAATGCTCACACCGTTCCGGATGCGCGGACTTGAACTGGCTAACCGCATCGTCGTCTCGGCCATGGCGACCTATAGTGCGAACGACGGCGTGCCGAACGATTTCCACCTGGTCCACTATGGCTCCCGCGCGATGGGCGGGGCCGGGTTGGTGATGACGGAGATGACCTGCGTCTCTCCCCACGGACGGATTACGCCGGCTTGCACCGGCCTTTACACCGATGAGCAAAGAAACGCGTGGCGGCGGATCACCGATTTCGTTCACAGCCAAAGCGGCGCGAAGATTGGCCTTCAATTGGGACATAGCGGGTCAAAGGGCTCCACGCGGATTGGCTGGGAAGGCATGGATCAGCCTTTGCCCGAGGGGAACTGGCCGGTGATGGCTGCGTCAGACGTCGCCTGGTCTTCCGCGAACCAAGTCCCCACTGCGATGACGCGGGCCGATATGGACCGGGTGCGGGATGAGTTTGTGGTGGCCACGCGGCGCGCCATCACCGCCGGGTTTGACCTGATCGAACTCCATGCAGCCCACGGCTATCT
Source organism: Novosphingobium sp. (assembly GCA_031368085.1). Taxonomy (GTDB): domain Bacteria; phylum Pseudomonadota; class Alphaproteobacteria; order Sphingomonadales; family Sphingomonadaceae; genus Novosphingobium. The sequence goes on from JANLQW010000163.1 coordinate 784, forward strand.
CCTCTCCGGATTCATCACGCCGGTGCAGAACCGGCGGACAGATGAATACGGCGGCAGTCTGGACAACCGCTTGCGCTTCCCGCTCGAAGTCTTCACCGCGATGCGCGCGGCTTGGCCCGCGGACAAACCCATGTCGGTCCGTATATCGGCGCATGACTGGGTGGGCGAGGCCGGGATCACTCCCGATGACGCCGTGCTGGTCGCCAAGGCCTTTAAGGAAGCGGGCGCAGATTTGATCGATGTCTCTGCCGGGCAGACGACAATCGAGGCCAAGCCAGTCTATGGCCGCATGTTCCAGACACCCTTCGCCGATCTGATCCGCAACGAACTGGGCGTTGCGACCATGGCGGTGGGCAATATCTATGAAGTGGATCATGTGAACAGCATCCTCGCCTCCGGTCGGGCTGACCTTTGTGCATTGGCCCGCCCGCACCTGGCGGAGCCCAATTGGACACAGCACGCGGCCGTCGAACTCGGCTCGGATAATGTGTTCCTGCCCAAGCCCTATCTGAACGGATTTGAGCAGATGCGACGCAACCGCGAGCGGGCTGCAACTTTGCTGACGCTCGGCTCATGACCGACCTTTCGGGCCATCACGCCGTTGTTACGGGCGGCGGCACAGGGCTTGGCGCGGCCATTGCCAAAGCCTTGGGCCAGGCTGGAGCGATGGTATCTGTCATGGGGCGGAGGATCGCCCCGCTGGAGGCTGTTGCAGCCGCTCATCCCCTATGTGCCGCAATCTCCATCGATGTAACCGATGAATCCTCTGTGCAAACAGCCATGGCGAGTGCCCGGCAACGCGCGCCCGTGACGATCCTCATCAACAATGCAGGTGGTGCAGAAACGGCTCCACTCGCCAAAACCTCCACCGAATTGTGGAACCGGATGATGGCGCTCAACCTCACCGGAACCTTCCTGTGCAGCCGCGCGCTACTGCCAGAGATTGCTGCCGCAGGGGGCGGGCGGATCATTTCGATAGCCAGCACCTCAGGGCTGAAAGGCTATGCTTACACGGGAGCCTATGCCGCCGCCAAACACGGCGTGATCGGGCTGACGCGCACTATGGCGCTGGAACTCGCCAAGACGAGCGCAACGGCCAATGCAATCTGTCCAGGTTTTGCGGACACCGAGCTTGTGCAACGCTCGCTTGATGCGGTCGAGGCGAAGACCGGCCTTTCGCGCGTCGAAGCGCTCGCTCAATTTGTGCGGGACAATCCACAGAAGCGACTGATCCGGCCCGAAGAAGTAGCCGCATGCGCACTGTGGCTTTGCGATCCGCTCTCTGCCTCGGTGAACGGGCAGTCCATTGCTGTTGCTGGTGGAGAAGTAATGTAATGAACGCACCCCATGCGAAACAATCGTTGCGCGTCTGGCTGCGCATGCTTGGCGCCACCACCATCATTGAAAAGACGATCCGGAATTATTTAAAGGCCGAATTCGACAGCACTCTGCCCAGATTTGATGTCATGTCTGTGCTGGACCGGCAGGATGGCCCGATGACCATGAGCGAGCTTTCCGAAAAGCTGCTGGTTTCCAATGGCAATGTCACCGGCCTTGTCTGTCGCCTGGTGGAAGACGGCATGATGACGCGCGAGGTAGACCCAGATGATCGCCGAACCCAGCGTGTCGAGCTGACAAGGGCAGGCCGGACGGCGTTCCGCGCCATGGCCATCGAACATGAAAATCTGGTCGATTCGCTCTTCGACAGTCTGTCTGACACCCAGATGGAAGAGCTTTTGCGCCTCACCACCGTTCTCAACACCGCCTTGCATACGATGCGAAAACCGCTGGAGAAACTATGAACCCCGCCAACTATCAGCCCGTCCATTTCCTTTGGTCCTTTGAAGCCGGCGTGGGTACGATAACGCTCAATCGGCCTGAACGAAAGAACCCGCTGACGTTTGAATCCTATGCCGAACTGCGCGATCTGTTCCGCAATCTGGTGTATGCTCGCGAGGTGAAGGCGATCATCTTTGCAGGAGCTGGCGACAATTTCTGTTCGGGCGGCGATGTGCATGAAATCATTGGTCCGCTTGTGCAGATGGAAATGCCCGAACTGCTGGATTTCACCCGGATGACTGGCGATTTGGTCAAGGCCATGCGCCATGCGCCGCAGCCGATCATCGCCGCCGTTGACGGTGTCTGTGCAGGCGCGGGTGCGATCATCTCGATGGCGTCAGACCTGCGGATCGCCACGCCGGATGCCAAGGTTGCCTTCCTCTTTAACCGCGTCGGGCTGGCCGGGTGCGACATGGGTGCGTGCGCCATTCTGCCCCGGATCATAGGTCAGGGCCGGGCTGCCGAACTTCTTTATTTCGGTCGGAACATGAGCGCGGACGAAGGCGAACGCTGGGGCTATTTCAATCGCATCGTCGCGCGCGAGTCGCTGATGGCCGAGGCTAAGAAAATGGCCAAGCAGCTTGCCGAAGGACCGAACTTTGCAAACGCCATGACCAAGAACCAGCTCAACATCGAATGGGACATGAGCCTGGATACCGCGATAGAATCCGAGGCACAGGCGCAGGCCATCTGCATGCAGACGCGCGATTTTGAACGGGCTTATAACGCGTTCGCCGCCAAGCAAAAGCCAGTCTTCGAAGGGAACTGACATGGCTGATAGCAGCTTTCTCGATTGGCCGTTTCTGGAGGATCATCACCGAGCGCTCGCCCGTGATCTCGACGTCTGGGCTGCCGAACATATGGCCCCCTTCGCGCTTGAGCATGACGATGTGGATGCAGCCTGCGGCAAGATCGTCCGCTTGCTGGGGCAGGGCGGCTGGCTGCGCTATTGCGTGCCCGCCAGCCATGGCGGTGTGCACGAATATCTGGATGTCCGGTCGCTCTGCCTGATCCGTGAGACTCTGGCACGCCATTGCGGCCTCGCGGACTTCGTCTTTGCCATGCAGGGCTTGGGCAGCGGCACGATCAGCAATTTTGGCAGCGAAGCGCAAAAGGCAAAATATCTGCCCGGTGTGGCACGCGGAGAGCTGGTTGCCGCCTTTGCATTGACCGAACTGGAAAGCGGATCGGATGTTGCCGCCACCGCTTCCACGGCGGAAGATGGCGGCGATCACTACCGGGTCAATGGCGCAAAAACTTACATTTCCAATGGCGGCATTGCAGATTTTTATGTCACTTTCCTGCGCACCGGCGAAGCTCCCGGCGCACGCGGGCTGAGTGCGATTGTGATAGATGCCGATACACCTGGCCTTGAGATTGCCGAGCGGATCAACGTCATGGCGCCTCATCCGCTTGCCACACTGCGTTTTGCAAACATGAATGTGCCCAAAAACAATCTGGTGGGTGAAGCGGGCGCCGGCTTCCGTCAGGCTATGGCCAATCTCGACATCTTCCGCTCAACGGTTGGTGCGGCCGCGCTGGGCTTTGCCAGGCGGGCGCTCGATGAGGCGCTCATGCGCGTGACCAGTCGCCAGCTCTTCGGCGCGACACTGGCCGACTTGCCTATCGCGCAGGTGCAGCTTGCCGAAATGGCGGTAGACATCGATGCGTCCGCCCTGCTCGTCTATCGCGCGGCCTGGACAAAAGATGTCAAGAAGGGGCGCGTTACCCGCGAAGCCGCGATGGCCAAGCTGTTTGCGACCGATCATGCGCAGTCGGTGATCGATAAGGCTTTGCAGATGTTTGGCGGGCTTGGCGTCGTGTGCGGAACGCCGGTTGAAACGCTGTACCGGGAAATCCGCCCCTTGCGCATTTACGAAGGTGCATCAGAAGTTCAGAAGCTAGTAATTGCCCGCCAGCTCCTCAGCGGGCGGGGAGCCAGCTAATGCCCGCCTATCAACGCGAAGTCCTCGTTCGGTTTGCGCATTGCGACCCGGCTGGCATCGTCTTTCATGCCCGCTATTTCGAGATGATCAACGGCGTGGTGGAAGATTGGTTTGAAGACGCTATCGGCACCAGCTTTGCCGGGTTGCTGTTCCACCGCAATCTCGCGACGCCAACCGTCCATTTCGACGTTGATTTCACCGGCCGATCCGTGATGGGCGACAGGCTGACCTTTGCCGTGACGGTCGAGCGTTTCGGCACCAGCTCGTTCGATCTGCGCATGGTGGTAACGTGCCACGGTGAGGAACGGATGCGCGTGCGCCAGACCCTGCTTTTCACGGACTCGAGCGCCAAAGGTTCGGTCCCTATCCCGCCTGATCTGCGCAGCCGGATGGACTATTATTACGAACCGCCCGCCCGGTCCGATGACACGGCGGGTTGATCGTGCCGTTTACCCCGGCTGGCGGATGCCACGCGCTTCAAGGATAGGCAGAACATTGTCCCTGAAGTAAGGGAATTCCTTCGTATAGTCGACGAACGAGAGCGTGGTGCCACCCAAGCCGACGGCATGCAGCTCACATAAATTGTCGGCCACTTGTTCCGGCGTTCCGATCATTGGCACGCCGCCATGTCCCATCGCAAATCGATCCCGGATCAGGGCCAGCAAATCATGCGGGAAGCTTTGCGCATGGGCAAACTGGAGGCGGATCAGATTATCCACGGCCACCCAATCGGCATTGTCCTGCGCGAAATACTGGAGATAATCCTTCGCTTCCTGTTCGGTGGGTCGACAAACGATGTGTGAAAAGGTCAGCACGTCCACGTCGCGTCCACCGGCAACGGCTTGCGCCTTGATCTCGGCAATTTCTTCCCGCGAACGATCAAAATCAATCACGGATGTAAAAAGGAAGTCGGCATTCCTGGTGGCAAATTGGCGGCCGAGCCCGGAGCCCGCAGCGTTCAGGATCGGGAGCCGCGCATTGACCGGCTTGGGCTCTGATTCAACGCCCTTCAGGTCGAAATGCGGGGTCTGCATGTCGAACGCGCCCTTGCGTGACCACAGTGCCTGCACAATGTCGAACCATTCCTGCGCATAGGCGTAGCGGGTTTCGTGATCGTCGGGCAGCGTCAGTCCCAGCGCTTCATATTCGGGTTTGTTCCAGCCCGCGACAATGTTGAGGCCGCCGCGCCCATGTCCGATCTGGTCGAGCGTGGCGATCTGCTTGGCGACAACGACAGGGTGGTTGGCTGCCGTATGGATGGTGGCGATCACCGAGATACGCTTGGTCGCAGCCAGCAACCCGGCAGCCCAGGTTACGGTTTCCAGCACGTGCCCGTGGAAATTGGTTTCACCGCCGTAACCGATCCAGCGCGCAATCGGCAGCATGAAATCAATGCCTGCATCGTCGAGCAATCCTGCGAGTTCGAGGTTGCTGTCCCAGCTGGCGTCCCAGCGTTCGGGGATACTGGTTACAGACATCCCGCTGGAGCAATTGGTGGAAAAGGTGCCCAGCTTAAAGTGATTTTTCCGGAACATCCTGTTTTCGACCGCTGCCATTATCCGCCCTTTCTCAAACCAATCGGAGTAAATGCTTTAGGCTTAAAATAGATTGCGAGCCGTCTCGACCCGTGTCAACCCTAAGCTTTCCATCGTTGATCGAAAATCAATTGAAAGTCGACCAGAAGGGTGCCAATATAGTTTGAAATCAAGGCGCGAATCGAACCTCTGCCCGGCAGAAGTCGGTCAAATCGCTTCGAAAGAATAAAATGGAGGATCCATGTCGTCGATACATCTTGATCTGCTCGGTACTGAAACGCGTTTCATCGATACCGGAAAATATCGCACGCGCTGTATCTCTGCTCCGGGCGCCGGGGAGCCGCTGTTCCTGCTGCACGGTGGCGGGGGACACGCCGAAACCTATTCGCGCAATCTCAATGCCCTGTCCTCGTCCTGTCAGCCCTATGCCATCGACTTTATCTGGCACGGAATGTCGTCGCGGCCGAAATTTTCCCAGAGTGGTTCCGGCACAAGGGACCATTGGCTCACGCAGTTTACCGACCAACTGCTCAATTTGATGGATCATTTGGGCATCGAGAAAGCCGCTGTGGAAGGCGAGTCTCTGGGCGGTTGGGTTGCCTTTGATATGGCGATCAATCATCCTGATCGAACGTCGAAGGTGATCCTCAACACCACTTGGGGGATGCAACTTGACCCTGCCTTTGTGCATGGGGGCGACAGCGATCTCGAAGCGCTCAGGAAAGTGTCCGTCGATGCCCTGACTAACCCCACCTACGAAACCCTTCGGAAGCGGCTTGAGTGGTTGATGCCCCTTGGCGGAGTAACCGAAGAGCTGATTGACTTGAGGCGCGCGCTCTGGACAATTCCCGAAACCCGCGAGGCGCTGCTCGAATATTATGAGCACCTGTTCCGGCCCGATATTGCCGATTTCTATTGGCAGGAAGACGATATTCGCAAGATCAGTTGCCCCGCGCTGGTGCTTTGGACGGACAAGAATCCGATCCACGGAGAAGACGCCGCTGACCGTCTGGAAGCGATTATCCCAGGTGCCCAGAAGCACATCATGCGCGGCTGCGCGCACTGGCCGCAATGGGAACGGCCCGAAGAGCATGATCAGGTTGTTGGCGCTTTCATGCGCGGTTAAACCGTAACAGCACAGGAGAGCAGAATGAACGAAGCCACTCCCGTCCGCCGTGCCAAGGGCGACCGTCGCCTCAACACGGCGAGCG
>JANLQW010000200.1:0-2143 GCA_031368085.1 Novosphingobium sp.
GCGCCCTTGGTCACCACCACCATGTTGATGATCATCAGGATCATGAAGACGAACAGCCCGACCGCGAAATTGCCGCCGATCAGGAAAGCGCCGAACGCTTCGATGACATGGCCGGCGGCCGCTTCGCCCTCATGGCCGTGGACCAGCACGACGCGGGTCGAGGCGACGTTGAGCGCGAGCCGCAGCAGCGTCGCGAACAGCAGCACCGAGGGGAAGGAGGAGAAGTCGAGTGGCTTGGCGGCGTTCATCGCTGCCATCAGGATCGCCACCGACAAGGCGATGTTGAGGACAAAGGCGACGTCGAGCAGCACCGCCGGCACCGGCACGATCATCAGCGCGATGAGGGTGAGAATGCCGGCCGGCAGCGCCAGCCCGGAAACCTGCGGCATGCGCGCGAACCATCCGGTCACAGGCCCAGGCTCCGCAGGTGGCCATAGGCGGCGCGCACGAAGGGCGGCGCGCTGGCGTGGCCGTCAGGGCTGGCGAGGCCGAAGGTATTGCGCAGGGTTTCGGCCATCGATGGGCGTTGTGGCACCGAAAGCCCTTCCTCTTCAGGGGAGGGGTTGGGGTGGGGGCTGTCATTCAGCGCGACGTTCGGGAAGGCCGAAAGCCCCCACCCCTCGATCCCCTCCCCTAAAGAGGAGGGGAGGCCAGTGCCGTCCATCGCGGTTTGAACCTTGCCGCGCAGCAACTCCATCATTTCGCCGACCGAACGCGGTGCACCGCTGCGCTCATAAAAAATCCCGCGATTTGCGCCTGCTGCCTTGGGCAGCAATAAAGCCGCGCTCTGGCCGGGGTCGGTGTTCAATGCCGAAAGGAACTGCGCCGCGCCGCCCGCGCCGAGGAAATGGGCGGCGTAGAGTTCCGCCGCATCGGGCGCGCGGCCCAGCAGCGGGGTTAGCATGGCGCTGTTGTCGCTGGCGAGTTCGGCAGCCATCAGCGCCGAGGCATCGGGATCGTGGCGCAGCGCCATGATCTCGGCGCGCATCGCCGGATCACGCAACTGTCCGCCGGCAATCGCCGCCTGCGCCCAGCCGAGCCCATTAGCGGCGCCGTGGCGTTCGAGCGTATCGAACCAGGTGGCATTGGTGAACTGATAGAGTCCGGCAGCGCTCGAGGTGCCGGCGCGCGCCTTGGGATCGAGGCTGGATTCGATCCGCGCCTGCGCCAGCAAATAGTCGAAGTCGACGCCGGTGCGCTGCGCCGCGCGGGCGATTGCGGCGCGAACCTCTGTGCCGGAAGCCGGCTTGGCGCCAATGGACAGTGTTTCGCTCAAGTCGTGTTCCCGGTTCGGTGGATACCGGGAGATTACACAGCAAGTGCCGTGCCAAACTCACCTCCCGCAAACGGGAGGGGGATTTATCAGCTCCGCGCAGCCGCGTAGGTGTAGCCCGGCGCGCGATAGAGCGCGGGCGAGCCAGTCAGCGCGTCGATCCGGGCTGAAACATTGGCGGCGATCAAGTTGCGGATCTTGCGGTTAACTTCATTCAGCCGCTTGGCTGCATCCAGCAGGCCGCGGCATTCCTCGTCGATTTCGGCGGCACCGGAACTGGCCAGCGTCCCGCACAGCGCGGTCTTGTCGGCCGCCGCTCCCATGATCGCATCGAGGTCGAGCCCGGCAAGCGCCTGCCGTTCGGCTTGCAGCACGGCAAACATCTGCCCCAAAGTCTCGCGCAGATCGCTCATTTCCCGCTCCTCAGCAGCATGCCGGCCGCGATAATCGCATCGGCGACCCGCGCCGGCAGCAGCGGATAGGTGCCGGATTCTACCGCCTGGCGGACAATCCGAACGCGATCGGCATCAACTGGCGCCGCGCCTGGATCGAGCGCGACGCTCCTGATCGCGGGCTTGTGCGACGGCACCGGGCTCGCCGCTTGCTCGCTGCGCCCGCTGCCGCCGGTGGCGGTACGGAGTGTGCTGGTATGGACTGCGCCGACGGGAAGCGCAGATCCGAGATTGATCGGTGGCATGACGCCGCTCCTTGATTTCTTCTGTATCGAAGAACGGCAACGCCGCGCCGGGATTAAGCGACCGCGCGGCGAAAACTTGCCGGGCGGGCGGCAAATGCATTCCCCTCCCGCAGGCGGGAGGCGCTAGGGGAGGGCCTGTTATCCGCGCTATCCGCAACAGGCCCTCCCCCGAC
>JANLQW010000233.1:0-13021 GCA_031368085.1 Novosphingobium sp.
GGTGGCGCATGATTTCAACAATGTGCTGACCGCGATTCTCGGCACCTGCGACCTGATGCTGATGCGCCATATGCCGGGCGATTCGGACTATGACGACATCCAGCAAATCCGCGCCAATTCCAACCGCGCCGCCAGCCTCACCCGGCAGCTGCTTGCCTTCTCGCGCCAGCAGACGCTGCGGCCCGTGGTGTTGCAGTTGCCCGACGTCGTCAGCGAGATATCGCAGATGCTGAAGCGGCTGATCGGCGAGAAGATTCAACTGTCGGTGCGGCATGACCGCGATCTCGGCCCGGTGCGCGCCGATCCGACCCAGCTCGAACAGGTCATCGTCAACCTCGCGGTCAATGCGCGCGATGCGATTCAGGCCAAAGGGGGGAAAGCTGGCGACGCCAGTGGGCGGCTGACGATCCTCACCCGGCGGGTAACGCCGGCCGATGTCCGCACAATGCGCAACGCAGTGATGCCGCAGGCGGATTATACCGCGCTGGTGGTCGAGGATACCGGCGGCGGCATCGCGCCCGAGCACGTCGGCAAGATTTTCGAGCCGTTTTTCACCACCAAGGACCAGGGCAAGGGCACCGGCTTGGGGCTCTCCACGGTCTATGGCATCGTCAAGCAATCGGGCGGCTTCATTTTTGCCGACAGCGAGTCTGGCAAGGGCACGCGGGTGTCGGTCTATCTGCCGGTTCACCACGCCAGCGCCGCCGACCCCGCGCCGCCGGCACCGCAGCGCGAGGAAACGTCGCGCTGGGCCGGCGGCGGCCGCATTCTGCTGGTCGAAGACGAGGATCCGGTGCGCATGGTCGCCGAACGGGCACTGACCCGGGCCGGCTACACCGTCATCACCGCGCGCGACGGCGAGGAGGGGCTGGAGAAGGTCGCGGAAGCCCTGAGCGGGGCGGGCGCGTTCGACATGGTGGTGTCCGACGTCGTCATGCCGACCATGGACGGCCCGGCGATGGTGCGCGAAATCCGCAAATCCGCGCCCGCCATGCCGGTGCTGTTCATGTCCGGCTATGCCGAAGAACAGCTGCGCAAGGAAATTGATATTGACCAGGTGCAGTTTTTGCCGAAGCCATTTTCGGTCCAGCAACTTTCTGACAAGGTTGGCAAAATTCTGGAACTCACGGCGAAAATCTGACAGTTGGAAAAAATATCGTTCCCCCCTTGTTCTATGAGAACAAAGGTAATACAAAGCTGCCATTGACCTTTCCGGTCAGGCTTCTAGGCAAGGGGACGAGTGATGGCTGCACAGCTCAAGCTGATTCAGGAAGGCAAGGAAACGATGGACCGTCAGAAGGCGCTAGAAGCGGCGCTGGCGCAGATTGACCGCGCGTTTGGCAAGGGCTCGGCGATGAAGCTGGGTTCGAAGGAGGCGATGCAGATCGAGACGATCTCGAGCGGATCGCTCGGACTCGATATTGCGCTCGGCGTCGGCGGATTGCCGCGCGGGCGGGTTATCGAGATCTATGGTCCGGAAAGTTCGGGCAAGACCACCCTGGCGCTGCATGTCATTGCCGAGGCACAGAGGGGCGGCGGCACCGCGGCTTTTGTCGATGCCGAACATGCCCTCGACCCGGGCTATGCCAAGAAGCTCGGGGTCGATATCGACGAACTCATCGTCTCACAGCCCGATACCGGCGAACAGGCGCTGGAGATCGTCGATACGCTGGTGCGCTCCAATGCGATCGACGTGCTGGTGATCGATTCGGTCGCCGCGTTGGTTCCGCGCGCCGAGATCGAAGGCGAGATGGGCGACAGCCATGTCGGCCTGCAGGCACGGCTGATGTCGCAGAGCCTGCGAAAGCTCACCGGTTCGATCAGCCGCTCGCGCTGCATGGTGATCTTCATCAACCAGCTGCGCATGAAGATCGGCGTGATGTACGGCAATCCGGAAACCACCACCGGCGGCAATGCGCTCAAGTTCTACGCCTCGGTTCGCCTCGACATCCGCCGCATCGGCCAGATCAAGGACCGCGACGAAATCGTCGGTAACACCACCCGCGTGAAAGTGGTCAAGAACAAGGTCGCCCCGCCGTTCAAGCAGGTCGAATTCGATATCATGTATGGCCAGGGCATCTCGAAAGTGGGCGAGATTCTCGATCTTGGGGTCAAGGCCGGGGTGGTTGAGAAGTCCGGTGCATGGTTCAGCTACGATTCGATCCGGATTGGCCAGGGTCGCGAGAACTCGAAGACATACCTCACGGAAAATCCCGAAATTCGCGACCGGCTGGAAGCTGCAATCCGCGGCCAGACCGACCGGGTTGCCGGGGAGATGATGGCGGGTCCGGACGCGGACGACGATATCTGATCCTCAAGGGACGCCGGGGTTACGCAATGCGCCCAGGCGTTCTCGAAAACAGGACCGGCGCGGGGGCTGTATAGGCTCCGCGCCGGTCTTTTCGCTTTAGGGTGGCAGGCAAATTCCCGTCTCGCTCCTCTTCCCCAAGCGGGAGGGGAACTGCAACTGTCACCGCGACAAATGTCTCAAGCCTTGGTCATCGCCAGCTCGAGATTTTCGACAATCGCCTCGAAGAAGCCCTCGGTCGTCAGCCATGGTTGATTCGGGCCGATGAGGATCGACAGATCCTTGGTCATTTTGCCTTGCTCGACCGTCTCGATGCAGACGCGCTCTAGCGTTTCGGCAAATTTGATCACCTCGGGTGTGTCGTCGAACTTGCCGCGATAGATTAGCCCGCGGGTCCAGGCGAAGATCGAGGCAATCGGGTTGGTCGAGGTCTGTTTGCCCTGCTGGTGCATGCGGTAGTGGCGGGTGACCGTGCCGTGCGCAGCCTCGGCCTCCACTGTCTTGCCATCGGGCGAGAGCAGCACCGAGGTCATCAAGCCGAGCGAGCCGAAGCCTTGCGCCACCACGTCGGACTGCACGTCACCGTCGTAGTTCTTGCAGGCCCAGACGAATTTGCCGCTCCACTTGAGCGCGGAGGCGACCATGTCGTCAATCAAGCGGTGCTCGTAGGAAATGTCCTTGGCGGCGAACTTGTCCTTGAACTCGGCTTCGAACACCTCCTCGAACAGGTCTTTGAAGCGGCCGTCGTAGGCCTTCAAGATGGTGTTCTTGGTCGAGAGATAGACCGGCCAGCCGAGGTCAAGGCCGTAATTCATCGACGCGCGGGCGAAATCGCGGATCGAATCGTCGAGGTTGTACATCGCCATGGCGACCCCAGCGCTCGGGAACTGGAAAACCTCGAGGTCCAGCGATTTTCCGTCGTCGCCCTCAAACACCAGACGCAGTTTGCCGGGGCCCGGGATCAGCGTATCGGTTGCGCGGTACTGGTCGCCGAAAGCGTGACGGCCGACGACGATTGGATCGGTCCAGCCCGGCACCAGCCGCGGCACGTTGGAGATCACGATCGGCTCGCGGAAGACGACACCGCCCAGGATGTTACGGATCGTGCCGTTGGGCGACTTCCACATCTTCTTGAGCCCGAATTCCTCGACCCGCGCCTCGTCAGGTGTGATCGTCGCGCATTTGACCGCTACCCCATATTGCTTGGTGGCATTGGCGCTGTCGATGGTGACCTGGTCGTCGGTGGCATCGCGGTGCTCGATCGAGAGGTCGTAATATTTCAGGTCGATGTCGAGGAAAGGGAGAATTAACCGCTCGCGAATCCACTGCCAGATGATCCGCGTCATTTCGTCGCCGTCCATTTCGACGACGGGGTTCTTCACCTTGATCTTTGCCATGATGCCTTCGGGCTCCCCGTGTGTGGATTTGCCAGACTCTTAGCAGAGCAAAGGCGCTAGGCAAGGCGGGTGTGGCGGCTTTGCCGCTGGACAGGGCCCGGCGGGAAAACCTCGATCCTGCTTGCGGGAGGGGGATCAGTTGGTCACGCCCCGCATCCCGAGCATTCCGGATCCTTGGCGATTGTCAGCGTCCGCAGCGCCGGCGCCAGGCCGTCGAATAGGTGCAGCTTGCCCCATTGCGGATCGCCGAGCGCGGCGTGGCCAGCAAGGATAATGCGAATTGCCTGCATCGCCGCAAAGCTGCCGACCAGCCCGGCCATCGCCCCGAGCACGCCGTCGGCCGCGCAGGTGTCGCAGTCCTGGGCATCGAATGCGTCGCCGACAAAGCAGCGGTAACAGGCATGACCGGCAAGATGCCCGGCGAAATTGGCGATCTGGCCCTGGAACCGGCCGAGCGCGGCGCTGGCGAGGGGAATGCCCGCCGCGACGCAGGCGTCCGAGACCGCGAGGCGGGTCGCGAAATTGTCGCAGCCATCGAGCACCACGCCGCTGCCCGCGATGATTTGCCCGGCATTATCCCGGCCGATGCGCTCCACCACCGCCCGCACATCGAGCGCGGGATCGAACCGGCTTGCCCATAGCGCGGCGGCTTCGGCCTTCGGCTGGCCGATATCAGCGGTGCCGAACACCGTCTGGCGCTGGAGATTGGAATCCTCGACTGCGTCGTCGTCGACCAGCGTCAGTCGGCCAACGCCGGCGGCGGCGAGATATTGCAGCGCCGGGCTGCCGATGCCGCCGCAGCCGATCAGCACGACATGCGCCCGGCTCAGCGCGACCTGCCCTGCCCCGCCGACCTCAGGCAGGACGATATGGCGGGCAAAGCGGGAAAGGCGGTCGGGGGGGAGCATCAACCGGCGTTCCTAGGCGCGGGCCCTTCGACAAGCTCAGGACGAGCGGGGAGTCTGGCGGACAGTGTCCGGGGCATATCCGAACTATACACCCAATACCCGCTCATCTTGAACTTGTCGAAGCATATACGGGGCCGCAGGAACTTGATTAAGGCCCCCTCAGCTCTCCAGCTGGCGCAGCAGGCTGCGAACGTCTCCATCCATATCGGCATCGCGGGTGCGCAGATCCTCGATAAGGCGGACGGCGTGGATCACGGTGGAGTGATCGCGTCCGCCGAATTTGCGGCCAATTTCCGGGTAGCTGCGCGGGGTCAGAACCTTGGCGAGGTACATCGCCACCTGGCGCGGACGCACCACCGCGCGGGCGCGGCGCTTGCTCGACATTTCGGTGCGGTCGACCCGATAGAACTGGCAGACGGTGCGCTGGATCTCGTCGATAGTGATGCGCCGCCGGTTGGCCGAGAGAATGTCGGTCAACTGTTCCTCGGCCAGTTGCAGCGAAACCGCCTGTCCGGTGAGCTGGGCATAGGCGATCAGCTTGTTGAGCCCGCCGACCAGCTCGCGGATGTTGCGGCTGATGGTGCGGGCGAGGAAATCGATGACGTCGGCGGGGACGTCGGCCGGGACGAAGCGGGCGAGACGATATTCGAGGATCGAGCGGCGCAGTTCGATGTCGGCGGGCTGGATGTCGGCGACGAGGCCCATCGACAGGCGCGAAAGCAGGCGCTGCTCGACCCCGTCAAGCGCCTGGGGGGCACGGTCCGCGGCGAATACCAGCCGCTTGCCCTCGGCCAAGAGCGCGTCGATGGTGTAGAGCAGTTCCTCTTGCGCCGAGGCCTTGCCGATGATGAACTGGATATCGTCGACCAGCAGCAGATCGAAGCCGCGCAGCCGCGACTTGAACTCGATCATCTGGTTCTGCCGCAGCGCCTGGACGAATTCGACCATGAAACGTTCGGCAGAGCAGTAGAAGATGCGCGCGCGCGGGTGGGTGGCCAGATAGGTGTGGCCGATGGCGTGGAGCAAGTGGGTCTTGCCCTGGCCGGTCGCGGCCTTGAGATAGAGCGGAGCGAACTGCGGCTTGTCCAGCGCGGCCATTCGCTGCGCCGCGTTCGAGGCGAGAATATTGGACGTGCCGGTGACGAAACTGAGGAAGGTCAGCGAAGGATCGAGGCCGATCGAGACATGACCGAGCCCGCCGAGTTCTTCGCCGCCGATCTCCAGCATGCTGCCGTCCTTGGCCCCGCCCGCGCCGTCGTTCGCCGCGCGGCGTGCGTTCTGGGCGGCGCCGAGCCGAAGTTCCGGCAGCTGCCGCCGGCCCGGATGCACCGAGATGCGCACATTGCGGATATCGGGCCGGGCGATCTTCCAGGCGAGCGAGAGCCGATCGGCAAAGCGGTCGGCAACCCAGTTTGCGGAAAAATCTGTGGGCAGGAACAGATCGAGAGTGCCGGTCTCGTTGCAAAAAGTGCCGAGCTGAATCGGCTTGATCCATTGGCCATACAACTGATGCCCCAGATCCTTGCGCAGGCCCTGGCCGATATCCGCCCAGTCGGCAGCGAGGTTCACCGCTTCGTGGTCCTCAGGCATCTGCTTGCTGCTCCAGCCATGCTTTCCGGGTGCAGTGGACACGCGCCCTTCTCCAATTGTTGAAACTGTCACGGCTCCCGCTCCCCTTATACCGCGCGCGAAACTCTCGTCTCGCAATAAATGCGAGCACGAAATATAGTTCCGGAATTCCCCCCGGATCGACTGCAATTTGTGAAACTGTTTTCTAAAATCGGCGGGGCAAATCTCGCCCCCGCTGTTCAGATGTATGAAGCGTTTGGAGAGGAGAGCAAGGTGAGGATCGTAAAAAAAATGAAATAAACGCGCTTGACACTACGTAGGTTGCGCAATCTCCCCAGTAATTCGTTAACCAACTGAATTGACTACATATATACCGAAGGTCCACGCGAATCGCGCAAATTCAAACCCTTGTGCGAGCGATCACTTTGGGAAGGCTCAACTTAGCTCGTTCCGGCACGCAGACAAAAAAATGGCCGGGAGCTTTGCCCCCGGCCATGTTCTGTTTTCGTGCTAATTGCTGAACGGATGATGGGCGAATCAGAGGGCGGCCACTCGCTTCGTCAACCGCGACAGTTTGCGCGATGCGGTATTCTTGTGGACGACGCCGCGGGCGACGCCGCGCGCCAGTTCGGGCTGCGCCGCTCGGAGCGCTTCAGCCGCTGCGGTCTTGTCGCCGCCATCGAGCGCGGCTTCGACCCGCTTGACAAACGTGCGGATGCGGCTGAGCCGGTTGCCGTTTATCTCAGCGCGGCGGTCGTTGCGGCGGATGCGCTTGCGGGCTTGTGGCGAATTGGCCATGGTCTTCCTTTGCCGGGCCGCTGGGCGGCCGTTGGTTCTTTCAGAAAAAGCGGTAATCCGCAGGCTCTCGCCCGCAGGAAAGCGCGGCCCTTAGCTTTGGATCGGGCTATCGTCAACCGGAGCGGCCTTATGTCGATCGCCGAGCTGAAATATCCGGTTGCCGCAGCTGCAATCGCTTTGCTCTGGGTCGGCGCGCCGATCCTGGTTTACCGAGCGGTGTCAACCTGACCGGTTAGCGCTCATCTCTGGCATTTCCGGCACCAGAATGTGCTGCGCCCGCCCTGGACGAATCGCTCGACCGTGCCGCCGCAGGGACACGGCTGGCCCTCTCGCCCGTAGACCCGCCAGGAGGCGGCGAAATAGCCGAGTTCGCCGCTCGGCTGGGCATAGTCGCGGATAGTCGAGCCGCCGGCCGCGA
Source organism: Novosphingobium sp. (assembly GCA_031368085.1). GTDB lineage: Bacteria > Pseudomonadota > Alphaproteobacteria > Sphingomonadales > Sphingomonadaceae > Novosphingobium. Next base: position 7,399 of record JANLQW010000233.1, read on the forward strand.
TCGATTCGGCCAATACTGTTTTGATCGCTGGCACCAGCCGGCCGGCCGCCTGGCGCGACACCCGGCCGGCCGGCTTGTCGGGCCTGATCGCAGCGCGGTGCAGTGCCTCGCAGACATAGATATTGCCGAGACCCGCGACGATGCGCTGGTCGAGCAGCAACGGTTTGACCGGAGCGATGCGTCCGGCAAAGGCGCGGACAAGGTGGGCGGTGGTAAGCGCATTGCCCAGCGGTTCAGGGCCGATCGCGGCGAAGGCCGGGAAGGCGTCCAGCGCGGCGGTATCGACCAGATCGACCGAGCCGAAGCGGCGCGCATCGTTCAGCGCCAGGACAAGGCCCGCACCGGTTTCCAGCACCAGATGATCGTGTTTCTCCAGCCTCTCGGGCTCGATCCGCCAGCGGCCGGACATGCCGAGATGGAAGATCATGGTCTGGCCGCGATCGGTATGGATCAGGCCGTATTTTGCCCGGCGGGCGAGGGTGGTGACCCGCGCCCCGGTCAGCGCCTGGACCAGGTCTGGCGGGAAGGGGCGGCGCAGATCGGCACGGTTGACCGTCACCCGGGCGATGCGCTCGCCTTCAAGATAGCGGGCCAATCCGCGCACCGTTGTCTCGACTTCGGGTAATTCTGGCATCGCGCGCTGCTATCAGCCTTTGCGGCCCGCCGAAACTCCCGTAAAGCGCGCGGCCATGAGTGAGCCTGTATCCTTCGGTTACGAAGATGTCCTGCCTGAGGAAAAGACCGCCCGCGTCGGCGCAGTGTTTTCCAGCGTCGCGCGCAAATACGATGTGATGAACGACGCCATGTCGGGCGGCATGCACCGGCTGTGGAAAGACCGCTTCGTGCGCCGGGTCAAGCCGCAGCTGGACGAGGCGATCCTCGACATGGCGGGCGGCACCGGCGACGTCGCGTTCCGCCTGGCAGCGGCGGGCGCGCAGGTTACCGTCGCCGACATCAACCAGGACATGCTCGATGTCGGCATCGAGCGGGCGATCCGGCGCGGCATCGGCGAGGATTCGGGCAGCCTGGTGTGGTCGCGCCAGAACGCCGAGGCGCTGGGCCTGCCGGACCGCAGCTTCGATGCCTATACCATCGCCTTCGGCATCCGCAATGTCACCCATATCGGCCAGGCGCTGGCCGAGGCGCACCGCGTGCTGAAGTTCGGCGGGCGGTTCTTCTGCCTCGAATTCTCGACTACGGAATGGCCCGGCTTCAAGGAAGTCTACGATCTCTATTCGGACCGGCTGGTGCCCAGGCTCGGCCAGGCGATCGCCGGGGATGCGGAGAGCTATCGCTATCTGGTCGAATCGATCCGGCGCTTCCCCAAGATGCGCGAATTCGAAGGCATGATCCGCCAGGCGGGCTTTGAACAGACCAGGGTCGAGCCGCTGCTCGGCGGGCTGGTGGCGATCCACTCCGGGTGGAAGGTCTAGCCTGCGCGTGACCACTCCCGCCACGCATATCCTGCGTCTGCTGCGCTGGGGCCGGCTGCTCGCCCGGCACGGCGCGCTGCGCGTGATCGAGACGGCGCCCGGCACGCCCGCGCCGGTGCGCCACCTGTGCCGGTTGGCGCGGTTCGGCACGATCCAGCCAAAGGAGCCCGATTACTCGCGCGCTTTCGAGGCGATCGGCCCGGCGGCGATCAAGCTCGGCCAGGCGCTGGCGACCCGGCCCGATTTGGTCGGGGTGGAAGCGGCCCGCAATCTTCTGAGCCTGCAGGACAGCCTGCCGCCGGTGCGTTTCGAGCTGATCCGCCGCGATATCGAGGCGAGCTTCGGCCGGCCGCTCACCGAACTGTTCGCCAGTGTCGAGCCGGTATCGGTCGGCGCCGCCTCGATCGCTCAGGTCCACCGCGCCATCACCACCGATGGCCGCACCGTCGCGGTCAAGGTGCTGCGGCCTGGCATCCGCGAGAAATTTGCCCGCGACATCGAAACCTACGAATGGGCCGCCGCCCATCTCGAGGCGTTCGGCGGCGAGGCGGCGCGGTTGCGGCCGCGCGCGATCATCGCCAATTTCAAGCGCTGGACCGTGCGTGAGCTGGATTTGCGGCGCGAGGCAGCTTCGGCCTCCGAGCTGGACGAGGCGATGCAGGGCTTTGACCGCTTTCGCGTCCCCGCGATCGACTGGGACCGGACCAGCGGCAGCGTGCTGACCATCGAATGGGTGGGGGGGGTCAAGATCAGCGAAACCGATGCGCTGATTGCCGCCGGCCACGATCTGCCGGAACTGGCCAGCCGGCTCGTGCTCGCCTTCCTGACCCAGGCCATCGACGCCGGCTTCTTCCACGCCGACATGCATCAGGGCAATCTGTTCGTCGAGGCGGACGGCACCATCGCCGCCATCGATTTTGGCATCATGGGCCGGATCGACCGGCGGGCGCGGCAGTGGCTCGCCGAGATTCTCTATGGCCTGACCACCGGCAATTACCGCCGTGTCGCCGAGATTCACTTCGAGGCGCAATATGTCCCGCCCTATCATTCGGTCGAGGAATTCGCGACCGCGCTGCGAGCCGTGGGCGAGCCGATGCGGGGCAAACCGGTGAGCGAATTGTCGGTCGGTCAGATGCTCGACGGGCTGTTCGCCATAACCCGCGATTTCGATATGCAGACCCAGCCGCATCTGCTGCTGCTGCAAAAGACCATGGTGATGGTCGAGGGCCTCGCTACGCAGCTGTACCCCGGCATCAACATGTGGGATGTCTCCGGACCCTATGTGAAAGGCTGGATGCGCGACGAGCTTGGACCGGAGGCGGCGGTTGCCGACCACCTGCGCGAGAATGCGGAAACACTGCGCCGGCTGCCGGGGCTCATCCGCCGGATCGAGGAGCGCTTTCCTCCCCGTGGCGGCGCACCCCAGGAGCCGCCGCTGCCGCCGATCCCGCTGATGTGGGAAAGCCGCCGTGGGCCGAGTGCCTGGGGCAGCTATCTGGCCGCTGCGCTGGCCGGCGGCGGGCTGGTCTGGGCGGCGATGCTGATGGGCTGGATGAGGTGAGCAATCTCCCGCGCGACACCGCTAATCGCGCGGTAACCATATCTGTAATTGCGTGGTAACCCTGTTGCGGGCAAAAGCACCGGCGTGACCGGACCGCGCATCCTTCTGATCATTGGCGGCGGCATCGCTGCGTACAAGTCTTGCGAGCTGGTGCGGCTGATCCGCAAGGGCAGCGGCGGGGTGCCGGGCGAGGTCTCTTGCGTGCTGACCGAAGGCGGTGCCAAATTCGTCACGCCACTGGCATTGGCGGCGCTCAGCGAGAATCCCGTGCACACCACCCTGTGGGATCTCAAGGACGAGGTCGAGATGGGGCATATCCAGCTGTCGCGGGCTGCGGATCTGATCGTCGTCTGCCCGGCGACCGCGAATCTCCTCGCCAAGATGGCGGCCGGCATCGCCGACGATCTGGCGACCACGCTGCTGCTGGCGACCGACAAGCCGGTGCTGGCGGTACCAGCGATGAATGTCAAAATGTGGCAGCACGCGGCGACAGTGTTCAATGTCGAGGTGCTGCGCGCAGCCGGCGTCGATGTCATGGAGCCGGACGAAGGGGCGATGGCATGCGGCGAGTTCGGCCCCGGCCGGCTGCCGGAACCCTTTGCCGTGTGGCGCCGCATCGCCCATCTGCTGGATTTCGAACCGGGGGCGGAAGATCGGCTGCCCGATTACCATGAGGACGCAGAGTCGCCAGACGAGGCCGATACTGACCTGGGGGGACTGTCGGCCTCACTGGTCCTGCGCAGCACCAAGCGGAGCGTTCCACTCGACGATCTGGCCTTTGAGGAGGAATTCGCCGAGGCCAGTGGCGATGACCTGGAGGAGGAATTCCTCCCTGAGGAGTTTGCCGAACCTGCAGCTGCTTCCGAAGATATGCTGCCAGAGGAAGTTCCCCCGGAAGAACTTTCCCCGCCCCCGCCCGCCGGGTTGGTCCTGGCAAAAAAGGGCAAAGCCCGCTCCGCTCCGCCGACCGATCCCGACGCGATCAATCACACGGTTTCGAATCATGACGACGCCAAGCCGCCCGAACCCTTCGCCGAGGAGCTGCCGGCCGGGGCGGCGGTAGCGGAAGCACCGACCAGTTTGGACGAGGATCCGCTTGCCGATCAGCCGGATTTCGACGCAGAGCCCGAACACCGCCCGCTGTTCGGCAAGCATATCATTGTCACCGCTGGGCCAACTCATGAGCCGATCGATCCGGTGCGCTACATCGCCAATCGCTCGTCGGGCAAGCAGGGCTTCGCCATCGCCGCCGCCGCAGCGCAGGCCGGGGCGCGGGTTACGCTGGTAGCGGGACCGGTGATGCTGCCGACGCCGCCCGGCGTCGACCGCGTCGATGTCGAGACCGCGCGCGAGATGGCCGCTGCGGTCAAGAAGGCGCTCCCCGCCGACGCTGCGGTGATGGTCGCCGCTGTGGCAGACTGGCGCACGCAGCAATTTGCCGACGAGAAGATCAAGAAGCGCGGCTCAGCTCCGCCGGCTCTGCTTTTGACCGAGAACCCCGATATTCTGGCCACCGTGGCGTCGGGCAAGCAGCGGCCCAAATTGCTGATCGGGTTTGCCGCAGAAACCGAGGACCTTATCGCCAACGCCAAGGACAAGCGCAAACGCAAGGGCATCGACTGGATCGTCGCCAACGATGTCTCGGGTGAAGTCATGGGCGGCGATGTTAATCTGGTGCACATCGTCAGCGCCAAAGGAGTCGATAGCTTGCCGGAAATGCCCAAGGACGAGGTTGCCCGCACGCTTGTCGAAAGGATTGCCAATGCCCTCGGCTGACGTCATCCCGGTGCTGGTCAAGCGGCTGCCCCATGGCGAGGGGCTGGAGCTGCCAGCTTATGCGACGGAGGGCGCGGCCGGCATGGATGTGCTCGCGGCCGAGGATGTGACGCTGGCGCCGGGCGCACGCCATGCGGTGGCGACGGGGATGGCGGTGGCGATCCCGGCAGGATTCGAAATCCAGGTGCGTCCGCGCTCGGGCCTGGCGCTCAAATACGGCATTTCCCTGCCCAACACGCCCGGAACCATCGATTCGGACTATCGCGGCGAATTGAAGGTGATCCTCATCAATCACGGCGCGGACGCCTTCGCCATTCGCCGCGGCGACCGCATTGCCCAGCTAGTGCTGGCGCCGGTGACACGGGCGAGCTGGTTCGAAGTGGAAGAGCTTGACGAAACCCTGCGGGGAGAGGGCGGTTTTGGATCGACCGGCGGGGTGGTCACGCTGGGCAAATGAGTGCAAAAAAAGGCGGAGCCATTTCGGCCCCGCCTGATTTTTGTTCAGCCTGAAGGATCAGCTGCGCCTTCTCTCCGGCGCCACGCTGATCCGCACCGTCTCACCCGAATTGCCAGGGAAGCCGGTGAACATCGCTTCGACCAGATTGGGCACCAGATACTGGAGTCGGTTGGAGGTCGAGACTGCTTCGGCCTTGCCTTCGAACAGGCGTGCGCCATCGGCCCGGCGCTCGATCTTCATATTGATGCCGCTGGTGTAGACGGTGTAGCTGTCGATGCCGCCGTCAAAGAACGGATCCTGCCAGCCGTTGCCCCACAGGCCACCTCTGCCGTAGCCCCGGCCGTAACCACCGTAGCCGCCATAGCCGCCGTAGCCGCCGTAGCCGCCGTAGCCGCC
>JANLQW010000010.1:0-2922 GCA_031368085.1 Novosphingobium sp.
GCAGAACAAGGTGCTCGAGGCGATGTCGATGGGCAAGCCAGTCGTCCTCACGAGTGGCGCCGCTACCGGCATCGGCGGGGTTAACGGCCAGCATTTCGCGATTGCCGACAGCGATGAGGCGTTGGCCCAAGCGGCTATCGATTTGCTTACCGACGGCCGCCGGGCGCGGATCAAGGGTCTGGCAGCGCGGCGCTTTGTGGTCGAAAATTCCAGCTGGCAACAGGCTCTCGCCCAGCTGTTGGAGATCGTTGGCTGGAAAGGCCACGCCGCGCTCGATGCCGCATGACGTGACCGCAGCTTTACCGCAGCGCTTGAACCTTGGATGGCATTTGCCTCGGCAGTGGCGAGTGCCGCTGCTGCATCTGGCGATTGCCGGGTTGCTGCTGGCAGTCCTGTTCCGCGCCGACTGGGCGGCCATGGCGCAGCAGTGGTGGAACAGCTCGACCTATAATCATATTCTGCTGATCCCGGCGATTGTTGTTTGGCTCGTCGTGCAACGGGCTGACGCTCTGGCCAGACTGACACCTGCTGCCTGGTGGCCCGGGGCGGTGCTGTTCGGCGCAGCTTTGCTGATCTGGCTGCTGGGCGCAATGTCCGACGTGGCGCTGGTCCGGGATTTTGGCGCGGTCACGCTGCTGATCGCCGCAACTATCGCACTCGTGGGGCCGCGTGTTGGCGCCGCGCTCGCTTTTCCGTTCGGATATCTGTTGTTCCTCGTGCCATTCGGTGACGAGATTGTGCCGCAATTGCAAATGGTGACGGCGGGGCTGACCATTGCGCTGGTCCACCTGTCCGCAATTCCGGCGGCGATCGACGGGGTATTCATTGCTACGCCTGCCGGGCTGTTCGAAGTGGCCGAGGCCTGTTCGGGCGTCAAATTCCTCGTCGCCATGATCGCCTTGGGAGTGCTGGTCGCCAATGTCGGCTTCGTCAGCTGGCGCCGCCGTTGCGCGTTTCTGGTACTGTGCGTGGCAATGCCCGTTCTGGCCAATGGCGTTCGCGCCTGGGGGACGATCTATATCGCGCAATATTTGGGGGCCCAGAAGGCCAGCGGCTTTGACCACATCGTCTACGGCTGGCTGTTTTTCGCCGTGGTCGTTGCCGCAACACTGGGAATTGCCTGGCGCTTTTTCGACCGCCCGCTGGGCGCTGCGATGATCGATGCGGACGCGATCTCCGCATCTCGCCTGATCGACAGGCTGGCGGCTCTGCGCATTAGCGCCGTGGCGGCCTTGCTCCTGCTACTGGCGCTGGGTGTCGGCGCAAAAAGCTGGGTGGCGGCCGCCGATGGCCTTGCCGCACCGCTGCCGCGGCAGCTCTTCCTGCCCGAGGTTCCAGGCTGGCACCGCGCCGATTATCATCCCCGCGAGTGGTGGCAGCCTCGCGCCAGCGGTGCCGGGCACCGTCTCCTGGGTCGGTATGCCGACAGCAGCGGACGGCAAATCGATGTCTTCTTCGCGCTCTACGCCTCGCAGCGGCCGGGCCGCGAGGCGGGCGGTTTCGGCGAGGGCGCGCTGCGACCAGATAGCGGCTGGGCGTGGCAATCGCCGGGACCAGCCATTGTTCATGCAACTTCCGATCGGTTGCTAGGTTCAGGTGGCACCGCGCGCCTGGCCCAGACTACTTACCGGACCGGCCCGCTGCTGACCGGCAGCATTGCCCGCCTTCGCCTCGCCAACTTGCAGGACCGCTTGCTGCTGCGTGCACGGCCGACCATGGTCCTGATCCTTTCCGCCGAGGATAAACCGGGGCAGTCCGCCGCGCAGACAGTCTCCGCCTTCCGACAGGCAGCAGGCCCTCAAGGCGCCTGGATGGACCGCATCGCGGGCCTCCGCTAGAGCGACGCGCAATGTGCGGGTTTGCGGGAATTTTCCACTTGTCGACGCCCAAGCCGGTCGATCCTGTGCGGGTTGAGCGGATGTGCGACGCAATTGCCCATCGCGGCCCTGACGGCTCCGGGGTGTGGACCGCACCGGGTGTCGGGCTCGGCCATCGCCGCCTGTCGATCATCGATCTGGCCGGCTCACCGCAGCCAATGGCATCGGCGGACGGGCGGGCGATGCTGGTGTTTAACGGGGAAATCTACAACTTCCGCGAACTGCGCGAGGAATTGCGCGGGCTGGGCGTGCAGTTCCGCACCGATGGCGACAGCGAGGTGATCCTGGCCGCCTGGCAGCGCTGGGGGCCGAACTGCTTGTCGCGCCTGCACGGCATGTTCGCCTTTGCGATTTATGACATGGCGCAGCGCAGCCTGTTCCTCGCCCGCGACCGGCTCGGCGTGAAACCTCTGTTCATGGCGCAGCTCAGCGATGGCAGCCTGATTTTCGGTTCGGAGCTGAAGGCGCTGACCGCCCATCCGCTACTGCGCCGCGACGCCGATCCGCTGGCGATCGAGGATTACCTTGCCTGGGGCTATGTTCCTGACACGCGCTCGATTCTGAAGGGCGTCACCAAGCTGGCTGCGGGTCACTCGCTGCTGCTCAGCCACGATGGGCCGATGCCCGCGGCGCAACAATGGTGGGACGTGAGTTTTGCCGGCCGGCGCAGGGAAAAGCCCGCCGATCTGGAGGCCGAACTGCTGCACCTGCTGCGCCAGGCGGTGTCATCACGCATGATTGCCGACGTGCCGCTCGGCGCCTTCCTGTCGGGCGGGGTCGACAGTTCGAGCGTCGTCGCCCTGATGGCCGAGGCAAGCGGCAGCCCGGTCAAGACCTGCAGCATCGGCTTCGATATCGCCGCGCTCGACGAAAGCGATTACGCCCGGCAGGTGGCCGAACGCTTCGGCACCGATCATCACAGCCGGATCGTCTCGGCCAACGATTTCGAAATGGTCGATCACCTTGCCTGGATGTTTGACGAGCCCTTCGCCGACGCCTCCGCCTTGCCGACCTGGCGGGTAAGTCAGCTGGCGCGCGAGACCGT
>JANLQW010000242.1:0-1826 GCA_031368085.1 Novosphingobium sp.
CAGGGTCATAGTGACATATCGAGCAGCTTTCTACCGACGCGGTTTTTAAGGAGCGATTGCATTGACGAGACAGCGATTGCGATCCTTGATCCTGTTATTGCCAGCGGCCTGTTGCGCCCTTCCCGCCGCCGCGCAGGACGCTCCGCAGATCGCAGCCGAACCAAGTGTATTCGACGGCGATTTTCTGATTGTCGGCGCCGGTCCGGTCGTCGCCCCCAGTTATGAAGGTTCGGACAACCTCTCGATCATTCCCGCCGCAGGGATCGCCGGGCGGCTCGGCGGCATCGGGATCAGCGCGCGCGCTGGCGGCATCGCCCTCGATGTAATCCCAGATTCGGACAGTCGTGTCGGCATCGCGCTAGGGCCCGTGGTCCGTTACCGCTCCAACCGGACCGGCAATCCTCGCGACCCGGTAGTGGCCCGGCTGGGCAAACTGAAGGGCGTAATTGAGGCCGGAGCCAATGTCGGCATCGCGGTGAAGCACGTGCTCAACGGGTACGATTCGCTCAGCGCCAGTGTCGATTTTCGCTGGGACGTATCCGGCAGGGGCAGTGGCTACATCATCTCGCCAGGGATCAGCTATCTTACGCCGCTGAGCAAGGCGCAGGTGGCGGGCGCGGCTATCTCGGCCAATTTCATCGACAGCCGTTACGCCCGCTACAATTTCTCGGTTACGCCCGCCGGCGCCGCCGCCAGCGCCCTGCCGGCCTATGACGCACATGGCGGCTTCAAGGACTGGAGCATCGGTGTGTTCACCGCACGCGACTTCAACGGGAGTTTCCTCGACGGCGGTTTTTCCGTCGCGGTCGGCGGCATGTATTCGCGGCTCTATGGCAGCGCAGCCGAGAGCCCGATCACTTCGATCCGCGGCAAACGCAGCCAGTGGCTGTTCGGCGGCGGGCTGGCCTATATCTTCTGATCAGCGGCGAGCGCCGCGCGCACTGCCTGACGCAACACCGGCAGCACTTCGGCCGCGAACCACGGATGCTTCGCCATCCACAGCCGGCTGCGCCATGCCGGGTGCGGCAGCGGGAACAGGCCCGGGGGCGCCTCCCGATAGCGCCGCACAGCCTCGGTCATTGAGGTACTTGGCAGGCGCGGCAGATAGCGCGCCTGCGCGTAGCGGCCGACCAGCAGGGTCAGCCTGACCGCTGGCAACTGGGCCAGCAACCGCTCATGCCACCGCGGCGCGCATTCCACCCGCGGCGGCAAGTCGCCGCCCTGCCCCTTGCCCGGATAGCAGAAACCCGAGGGCATCTGCGCCACTTGGCTCGGATCGTAAAATATCTGCCGGTCGATCCCAGTCCACTCCCGCAGTCGGTCGCCGCTGTCATCGTCCCACGCTGCGCCCGAGGCATGCACCCGGCTCCCCGGTGCCTGGCCGATGATGAGGATGCGCGCGCCGCGTCCAGCCGCGACGATAGGGCGCGGCTCGTGCGGCAGGCTTTCCGCGCAAAAGCGGCAGGCACGGATTTCGCCAAGCAGGGCGGCGAGGGCGGCGTCCGACATGCTGGACGAGATGGTCCTGAACGGCTAGTTTGACAACATCCCCGGGGAGTCGTGTGACTGAGAGGGGCTGGTAACGCAGCCCGACCCGTCGAACCTGAACCCGTTAGCACGGGCGGAGGGAGGGTTGCCCGCCAGCGCTCTCCATTCCACCCCGTAAGGACCGCGCATCATGGCCGACATCAATTCCCGCCTAGAAATTGGCGTCACCACCGGGCCCATTCGCGGCAGCCGCAAAATCCACGTCGGGCCGCTCAGGGTAGCGATGCGGGCGATTCATCTTGAGCCGTCCTGCGGCGAAGCGCCGGTCAACGTCTATG
>JANLQW010000061.1:0-8945 GCA_031368085.1 Novosphingobium sp.
AGCGCGACGCCGCCCGGGCCATAGCCCTCATAGCGCACTTCCTCATAGTTCTCGGCATCGCCCTTCACCGCCTTGTCGATCGCCCGCTGGATATTGTCCTTGGGCATCGACTGCGCCTTGGCGGCATTGACCGCGGCGCGCAGCCGCGGGTTCATGTCCGGATCGGGCATGCCCATCTTGGCCGCGACCGTGATTTCACGGGCAAGCTTGGAAAACTGCGCCGAGCGCTTCTTATCCTGCGCACCCTTGCGGTGCATGATGTTCTTGTATTTGGAATGGCCTGCCATAGTGTCTTGTCTGCTATTGATGAAGTGTTGCGCGCGCTTACCGTATGCCAAATTTTCAGGCAAGCTAGGGATCAAACCCGCTTGGCATTCAGGCAAAATGATGAGGAGCGCCCGTGACACCCAACAAGCCCGAAACTTTCCAACAAGGCTTTGTTGGTATCCTGATCGCTGACATAATTGCCGCCAAGGAACGGCATCGGGCCGAAGACTCTCAACCGAACCGGCGCGACCTGATCCGCACAGTATTCTCAGCGGTAGAAGGCTTGGCCTGGACCTACCGCGAACACATCACATCAGCGGCGAGAGACATTGACGCGATCTCAATCGAAGAGGAACTGGCTCTTTCAGAAATGAACTACCAAGTGACTGATCAGGGCAAGATTGTGGGACAGTCCCGCTTCATATCGATGCCCGCAATGGTTCGGCTCACTACAAGAATAGCAACCAAGCTGGACCCAAGCCTGGAAGTCCGCTTTGACACCGCAGGCTGGGATCAATTTCGCCGGGCCATCACCATCAGAAATCGAGTGACCCATCCTAAACGGGAAGCCGATCTACTAATCAGCAGTGAAGATGTTGCGACGTGCCTTGCCGCCTACTTCTGGTTAATGGACATTGCGGCAAGCGCCATGGAAGCCGCAAACGCCGCGCTTATCCAGTATCTTCAGAGATTTAGCGAAGTTTTTGAGGATATGAAAAGCGGCGATCCCGGAACGTGGGCTGAGTATCGATCTCTTGTCAGAGGTTCTGACGAATGATGATCTACTCCAATCCCAACGCGGCCTTGTAGAGATCGAGTACGGTCTCCATCTCGCGGCGATCATCGGGAGCCATTTTCCTCAGGCGAATGACTTGGCGCATGATCTTCGCATCATAGCCAACGGCTTTGCCCTCGGCATACGTGTCGCGGATATCGTCGGCGATGCCCTTCTTTTCTTCCTCAAGGCGTTCCACGCGCTCGATCAAAAGGCGCAGGCGGTCGTCGGTGGTCTCGGCCATGGGATGATTGCTCCAGTTGCGGGAATCGCTTGGCCGGGCCGATAGACGGGGTGGAAGATTCGGGCAAAGAAGTGGCTGTGGAAATCCTGATCCTCTCCATTTTTCCGCAGGACAAATGGGGAGGTGGCAGCGCGTAGCGCTGACGGAGGGGTATTGGCATTAACCTCGAAACCCCTCCGTCACGCCCTTCGGGCGCGCCACCTCCCCATTTGCGCTATCGCGAAAATGGAGAGGAGTGGACGTTCAGTGAGTCCCCCCGTTCTTCGTCAGACTTTCCGCCATCCGGGCCAGCTGCTCCGGCGTCGCCTCGCTCTGGTACTTAGCCTTCCACTCTCCCGCCGGCATGCCGTGGATCGCCTCGCGCGCCTGCGCCTTGTCCAGCGGCGCGCCGGCATCGACGATCCAGTCCGCCAGGCAATTGCGGCAGAAGCCCGCCAGCCCCATCAGATCGACGTTCTCCGCATCATGCCGCTGGCGCAGATGGCGCACCAGCCGGCGAAAGGCCTCGGCGGCAATTTTGTCATCGAGAGTGTCCAGCGCATCCCCAACCTTTTCATGCATGGCAATCGTCCTTGGTGTTTGACCGATGCTTTGCCATAGGGCGGCGCTTCAACGGAAGGACAAATTGCTTGGCCAGGCTCAACCCGCACGGACGGAAGGTAAAGATCCTGGCAACGCTGGGCCCGGCCAGCCGCGAGCCGGCAATGATCGCCAAGCTGCTCGCGGCCGGGGCCGACGCCTTCCGCATCAACATGAGCCATTCGGACCAGGAGTCGCACGCCCAGACCATCGCCGCGATACGTGCCGCAGAGAGAGAATTCGGCCGGCCGATCGCGATTTTGTGCGACCTGCAGGGACCCAAACTGCGCGTCGGCGAATTCACCGATGGCCGCGCCGTGATCCGCCACGGCAGCCATTTCACCCTCGACCGCAATCCCGCGCCTGGCGATGCCACTCGCGTGTACCTGCCGCACCCCGAACTGTTCGGCATCCTGCAAAAGGGCCAACGCCTGCTGATCGACGACGGCAAGCTGCGGCTGCGGGTGATCAGCGCCAGCCAGGATGCAATCCTGTGCGCGGCCGAAGTCGGCGGGGTGATCATGGACCGCAAGGGCGTCAACGTGCCAGATACCGTTATCCCGGTCCCGGCGATGACCGAAAAAGACCGGCGCGACCTGGCTTTCGCGGTGGAGCACGGGGCGGATTGGGTGGCGCTGTCCTTCGTCCAGCGGCCCGAGGATGTCGCCGAGGCCCGGCGGCTGATGGGCGGCTACGGCGCGCTGATCGCCAAGATCGAAAAGCCCGCCGCGGTCGACCGGCTCGACGAAATCATCGAGCTGGCCGACGGCATCATGGTGGCGCGCGGCGATCTCGGCGTCGAGCTCAATCCGGAGGACGTGCCGCCACTGCAAAAGCGCATTGTCGAGACCACCCGCCGTTCCGGCAAGCCGGTGATCGTCGCGACGCAGATGCTCGAATCGATGATCGAGAACCCGGCCCCGACCAGGGCCGAAGTGTCCGATGTCGCCAATGCCGTATACGACGGGGCGGATGCGGTGATGCTCTCCGCCGAAACCGCCTCGGGAGCCTGGCCGGTGGAGGCGGTGACGATCATGCACCGCATCGCCATGCAAGTCGAAGCCGACCCCGGCTATCAGGCGCGGGTGCATTTCACCGAAGTCATGCCCGATGCGACCACCGCCGACGCACTGGCGCAGGCAAGCGCCGCCATCGCCGAAACGGTCGCCATCGCCGGCATCGTCGTCTTCACTGGATCGGGTTCGACCGCGCGGCGCGTGGCGCGCGAGCGGCCGGGTGCGCCGATGCTGGTGCTGACACCCTCGCCCAAGACGGCCCGGCGCATCGCCCTGTTATGGGGCGCCTATCCGGTGGTCACGCGCGATATCGGCAGCTTCGAGGAGATGATCGCCAAGGGCAAACGCATGGCGCTGCGCCACGGCTTTGGCAGCGCCGGATCGAAGCTGATAGCTCTGGCGGGGGTGCCGTTCGGAACGCCCGGCTCGACCAACTTGCTGCATGTCGTGACGCTGACAGGTGATGAGCTGAAGCGGCATCACAGCGAATAAGCGCTATCGCGCACCCCGAACAGCGCGCTGCCGACGCGTACATGGGTCGCGCCCAGCATGACCGCGGTTTCGAAATCGCCGCTCATCCCCATGCTAAGGCCGGATAGGCCACTGTCATCCGCCAGCTTGGCCAGCAGCGCGAAATAGGGTGCGGGCTCTGTGCCCAGCGGCGGCACGGCCATCAGCCCGAGCAGCGGCAGCTGCGCCGCGCGGGCCTCGGCCAGCAGCGCCGGCAGGGCGGAAATCGCGCAGCCGCCCTTCTGCGGCTCCTCGCCGATATTGACCTGGACGAAGCACGGCACGCGCCGCCCCGTCTTGTCCATCGCCTTCGCCAGGGCGCCGACCAGCGAGGCGCGGTCGAGCGAGTGGATGCAGTCGAACAGCCTGACGGTCTCCTCCGCCTTGTTCGATTGCAACCGGCCGATGAGATGTAGTTCGATTCCGCCGTGCGCATCACGCAGTTCGGGCCATTTCGCTGCGGCCTCCTGCACCCGGTTCTCGCCGAAAACGCACTGGCCCGCCGCGATCAGCGGGGCGACGCGCTCCGCTGGCTGCGACTTGCTGACCGCCACAAGCGTGACGTCTTCGGCACTGCGCCGCGCAAGAGTGGCGGCGGCGGCGATGCGGGCGCGGATTTCGGCGAGGCACTCGACTGGCTGTTCCATCGCGCGATGCTATAGCGCGGCCATGCCCAAGCGCCAGCCAGCCCTGCCCCGTATCTGGCTCGTCACCGACGCCCGCAACGATGCGGCCCTGCAAAGCGTGCTGGAACGGCTGCCGCGCGGATCGGGGCTGATCTTTCGGCACTACCACCTGCCGCCCGGCGAGCGGCGCGCCAGATTTGCTGAGCTGGTGCGCATCTCCCGCCGCCGCCGCCACGCCGTGGCCCTGTCGGCGGAGGTGGCAACTTCCCGCTGCTGGGGCGCCAGCGCCGCCTATGGCGCACCGCGAAAGCTCGCGCACGGTCCTGCAGGGTTGCGGCTGGTGACCGCCCATTCGCTGCGCGAAATCGCCATGGCTCACCGCGCCCGCGCCCATGCGATCCTGCTTTCGCCGGCCTTCCCGACCCGCTCGCACGCGCAGCGAAAGGCGCTCGGCCCGCTTCGCTTCCGCTTGCTCGCCGCCCGCGCCCTCGTCCCGGTGATTGCCCTTGGCGGCATGACAGCACAGCGCGCGCGCCGGCTGGGCGCGGCGCGCTGGGCGGCTATCGACGGAGTTTGCGGCGAACCGAAGCGCTGAATTTTTGACGATTCTTGACGAAGAGTCCCCCGTCGGCGCATTATAGGGCCGAACGGGGAAGCATTATGGCGACACGGGCTCCTGGAGCTTCGAAGCAACGGCTGGCCAACGCCAGGTTGAACGCTGCCGCCCGGCGCGCGCTGCGGCGCAGCGCCGAACTGGGCGGGGCCGTGCTGCTGTTCGGAGCGATGCTGTTCCTCGCGCTGGCGCTGGCGACCTACAATCAGACCGACGCCTCGTCGTCGACCGCTGCTGGCGCGGCGGTGCGGAACTGGATGGGGCCAGCGGGGGCCTGGGCCGCCGATGCCGCATTGTCTCTGTTCGGCCTGGTCTCGGTATTGCTGCTGCCGCTGCTCTATGTCTTCGCGCGCAAGCTGTGGCGGCTTGCCGAGGAAGAAGACGGCTTGCTGGCGCCGTCGAATCAGCGCTGGTGGCGGCCCGTCGGCCTGCTGCTGCTGGCGATGGCGCTGCTCGGCACCGTGCTGTCGCTGACTTTCACCGGGCCTGGAGGATCATTGCCGGCTTCGACCGGCGGCCTTGCCGGACTGCTCGGTGCCAAAGCCCTGCGCGCCGCAGCCGCATTGCTGCCAGACGCTGCGCAAGGCTGGGCGATCCTGGCATCGGCGCTCGCTTGTTTCGGCTTCGGCACGGTCCTCGCCGGACGGGTCTTCGCGATTGACTGGGTGTCGCTGCTGACGGTGCCGGTCGCGCTGCGCCGGGTCCCTGCGCTGCCCGGAGCCGATAGCCTGCCCTTGGCGCGCGAACGGCAGCTGCGCACCGGCAAGCCGCTCGCCCCCCCGCTCGAAGCTCCGCGCAAGTCGCCGGAGATTACCGACCCGGCGCGCGCGGCAAAACCCGCCGAGTTCACCGCCCGCAGCCGCCAGGGCGATCTGTTCGACGAATACGAGCTTCCCGGGCTCGACCTGCTCGCCGAGCCGCCGCCCAATTCGCAGCCCAAGATCGACAAGCTGAGCCTTGAGCGTAATGCCCGCCTGCTCGAAACCGTCCTCGACGATTTCAACGTCAAGGGCACGATCGAAACCGTCCGCACCGGGCCGGTGGTGACGATGTACGAACTTGAGCCCGCCCCCGGCATCAAAGCCAGCCGAGTCATCGGCCTGGCCGACGATATCGCCCGCAACATGAGCGCGATCTCGGCCCGGGTCTCCTCGATTCCGGGCCGCACGGTGATGGGCATCGAACTGCCCAATGCCGACCGGCAGATGGTTGCGCTCAGGGAACTGGTCGCCTGCGAAGCCTTCGCCAACAGCAAGGCGATGCTGCCGATCATCCTGGGCAAGGATATCTCCGGCGGGCCGGTGATCGCCGATCTGGCAACCATGCCGCATCTGCTGGTCGCCGGCACCACCGGTTCGGGCAAATCGGTCGGGCTGAATTGCATCCTGCTGTCGCTGCTGTACCGATTGACGCCGCAGCAGTGCCGCCTGATCCTGATCGATCCCAAGGTGCTGGAACTCAAAAGCTACGACGAGATCCCGCACCTGCTCTCGCCCGTCGTCACCGAGCCGGCCAAGGCAGTGCGCGCGCTCAAATGGGCGGTCGAGGAAATGGAGCGCCGTTACCGCATGATGAGCGAGATCGGGGTGCGCAACCTGGCCGGCTTCAACGATAAGGTCCGCGCGGCTGCCGCCAAGGGCAAGCCGCTCGGTCGCCGCATCCAGATCGGTTTCGATCCCGACAGCGGCGAGGAGCTCTACGAGGACCGCCAGCTCGATTACCGGGTGTTGCCGCAGATCGTGCTGATCGTCGACGAACTGGCCGATCTGATGATCACCTGCGGCAAGGACATCGAAGTGCTGATCCAGCGGCTCAGCCAGAAGAGCCGCGCCGCCGGCATCCATCTGATCATGGCGACACAGCGCCCCTCGGTCGATGTCATCACCGGGGTGATCAAGGCCAATCTGCCGACCCGCATCAGCTTTGCCGTCACCAGCCGGATCGACAGCCGCACCATTCTTGGCGAACAGGGCGCGGAGCAGCTGCTGGGCAAGGGCGACATGCTCTACAAGCCAGCTAGCGACCCGGTTAAGCGCGTCCACGGACCGTTCGTCAGCGACGAGGAAGTCGAGGGCATCGCCAACTTCTGGCGCGCCCAGGGCAAGCCGGAATATGTCGATTCGGTGACCGAGGAACCGGAAGACGGCGGCTTCGGCTTCGACGATGGCGATACCGCCTCCGACAGCCCGGACGATCGCAAATACCGCCAGGTCTGCCAGCTGGTGTTTGAAAGCCAGAAGGCCTCCGCCAGCTGGCTCCAGCGCCAGATGGGGGTAGGGTACAACACCGCATCGAAATGGATCGAGCGGATGGAGGCGGATGGCTTGGTCGGGCCATCTAACCATGTCGGGCGGCGGGATATTTACCGGGATAAGGAGGGAAATGTGTTGTAGCGCTCGTTCTGGCACCTGCTGCCGATTTTCCTGCGAGTGCGCTATGCAATTCCAAAACTTTGACGCTGCCCGCTTCCTGCGCGAAACTTGGCAGAAGCAACCGCTGCTGATCAAAAATCCTTGGGTGTCGTGGCAAAATCCCCTGGGTTCTGACGAATTAGCAGGGCTGGCCTGCGAAGAGGGCGTCGAATCGCGGTTAATCTCGCAATCCAATGAAGCAATGTCGGCCGAGGACGGGCCCTTCCCGGAAGTACGCTTCAGCAAGCTCGACAAGGCGGCCTGGACGCTGCTGGTGCAGGCGGTCGATCATCATGTGCCCGAAGTCGCCGCGCTGATCGAACCATTCCGCTTCGTGCCCAACTGGCGGATCGACGATGTCATGGTTAGCACCGCCAGCGACGGCGGCGGAGTGGGGCCGCATTTCGATCACTATGATGTATTCCTGGTCCAGGGCCTGGGCAAGCGCCGCTGGCAAGTCGGCCAGCAATGCGATGAAACCACCAGCCTCTTGCCGCACGACGACTTGCGCCTGTTGGCAAACTTCGAGCCCTCCCAGGAATGGCTGCTTGACCCCGGCGACATCCTCTATGTGCCCCCGCGTTTTGCTCATAACGGCGTCGCGGTGGGCGACCCTTGCATGACCTACTCCATCGGCTTCCGCGCGCCCTCCCGGGCCGAATTGATCACGCATTGGTGCGACGATCTGGTCGCGGATTTGGCGGATGACGATCGTTACCGCGATCCCGAACTGCAACCGCAGCAGAATCCGGGCGAAATTTCCGCGAGCGCCATTGCCGGACTGCACGCGATGGTCACCGAAAAACTGCGCGACGAAGCGGCATTCACCCGCTGGTTCGGGCGATACAACTCCGCGCGCAAATATCCCGATATCGACTGGCGGCCGGACGAGCCGATCGGGACCGATGCCTTGCGCGAATGGTTCGCCAGCGATCTGCCGCTATGCCGTAACCCCGCCAGCCGCTTTTCCTTTATCCGGGAGGCAGCTGGGTCAGTGCTGCTATTCGTCGATGGCGAATGTTTCGCCTGTGCCGGGCAGACCGCTGCGTTCGCCGAACAACTTTGCGCGCAGGATCGGATCATGATCGATCCCGGGTTGACGCAATCGGAACCAGCGATGAATTTGATCGCGACGCTGTTCAATCAAGGCAGCGTGGCGTTCGAGACAGAGGACTGAGCTGTGGGGCGGAATTGGTGAGATGCGGACGCGGCTGAGCGTTTGCATCAGGAAGATACGTTACGCTTCCGAACGGGACGCGCTGGCGGTTGCTCAGGGCGCCGACGTCCCGCTCAGGCCCTATCGCTGCGAGCGCTGCCAGCAGTTTCATCTGACCAGCCGAACCAAGGACAAGCGAATACCGCGGCCCGCCGATACCCACGACACATCGGCGACCTGATCAGCCCCGCACCTCTAGCTCCCGCCACTCTCCCGGCTCCATCCCGTCGATTGTCCAGTCCCCGACACTCCACCGCACCAGCCGCAAAGCCGGATGCCCGATGGCCGCCGTCATCCGGCGCACCTGGCGGTTTCGGCCTTCGCGGATCGTCAGGCTGAGCCAGCAGTCGGGCACGGTCTTGCGGAAGCGGACTGGCGGATCGCGAGGCCACAGCGCCGGAGCGGCGATGCGCGTTACCTCCGCGGGGCGAGTCGGGCCGTCCTTCAGGCGGACGCCTTGCCGCAGCGACGCCAGGCCGGCCTCGGCGACATCGCCCTCAACCTGCACGAGGTAGCACTTGGGCAGCTTGAACCGGGGATCCGCAATCCGCGCCTGCAGAGCGCCATCATCGGTTAGCAGCAGAAGTCCCTCGCTATCGCGGTCGAGCCGGCCCGCTGGGTAGACGCCGGGTAAGTCGATGAATTCCGACAGCGTCCGGCGCCCCGCTGGCTCACCGCGATCGGTGAA
>JANLQW010000092.1:0-1913 GCA_031368085.1 Novosphingobium sp.
AGGCGAAGCGCCGCCTGCGTGGCTACAATGGCATCCCCAGGCAGCACTTCCACCCTGTTCATCAAGGAGTGCGAATGGCGCTTCAACTACCGCCCCATCGGACGTATGCAGACAACCCTGATGCGGTGGTGGTTCAAGTAACTCAAGTAACCCTATCTATGCCAGCCCCTAATGCAAAATGGTTGCTTATTGCGGGTGGATACGATTTTCATGACCGGCTTTCCCGCGTATCGCAGGGATGGAAAGCGGAGGGCCATCAGGCCGGATAAAATTTGTTTTTCGCCGCATATCGATGTTGACAGCCTCTCGCGGCTTTGACTAATACGAAAAAAATTCGAATTATTATGCTGTTAACCGGCATGAAATGGGAAGTGTGTCGCGCGGGTATTTTGCCAGGCAAGGCTGCGTCCCATACGGGGATTGGGCAGCCAGCGGCCGGCTTCTGACCGAAGGTTCTGCCGGCGCCGAAGGAGGCGCCGGGATCGTCGGGCAGGCGTTATCTCGCTTCGTACCGGAATTGGTTTTGGGCCCCGCGATAGTGCTTGCAGATAGATCATCAAATTGTGGAGGCCCTCGTGAAATTTGAAGACATCACCTACGTCAAGGCGAATGGCGTTGCCAGGATTACCATTGACCGTCAGCATGTTATGAACGCATTTCGTTGTCAGACAGTCGAAGAAATGACGATCGCCCTGCGTGACGCCGACAACGACGACACGATTGGTGTCGTCGTGCTCGCCGGTGCTGGAGAGAAGGCCTTCTGCACGGGGGGCGACCAGTCGACGCATTCAGGTACGTATGTCGGGCGAGGCCTTACCGGCATCCCTATCGAGGAATTTCAGGCGGCGGTTCGGGATATTCGCGTGCCGGTGATTGCCCGAGTGCAAGGCTATGCCATAGGCGGCGGGAACGTGATCGCCACCATCTGCGACCTCACCATCGCCTCTGAAAACGCGATCTTTGGTCAGGTTGGCCCGAAAGTGGGTTCGGTTGATCCGGGCTGGGGCACGACCTATCTCAGCAGGCTGGTGGGAGAAAAGAAGGCGCGTGAGATCTGGTATCTCTGCCGTCGCTATACCGCAGCACAGGCGTTGGCGATGGGTATGATCAACGAAGTCGTGCCGCATGAAAAACTCGACGAAACGGTCGAGGAATGGTGTCAGGAGATTGTAGCCAGGAGCCCCACCGCCATCGCCATCGCCAAGCGGTCGTTCAACGCGGACTCGGACCATATCCGGGGCATAGCAAATGCCGGGCTGGAGGCGCTTGCGCTTTACTACATGACCGCTGAATCGAAGGAAGGCGTGGCTGCGTTTCTTGAAAAGAGAAAGCCCGACTTCCGGGCCGTTCGGAACAAGAACAAATGACACGCGTAACGGCTGAGTTCCGCGCCCTTGCTGCGAGGGTGCGGTCTGTTGCCCGGATCGACATAGCCGCCGAGACGGGCATCCGCCATGTTTGACGTGGATATTTCCGATCGGATCGCAACGGTGACGCTCAACCGGGCGCCTGTGAACGCGATGAACGATGCCTGGACAGCGGGACTGCATACCATTCTCGATGATCTCGCCGAAGCCAGCGTTTGTTCGGTCATTCACTTTCGCAGCGCCCTGAAACTGTTTTCTGCGGGCGCTGATCTGCGACAGCTCAAGGAAAATTTCGAACTTTCGGCAGAGGTGCAGGCCGAGGTTGGGCGCCGTTATCAGCAACTGTTCGCAAAGCTCGAGGCGATGCCCCAGCCCACGATTGTTGAGATCCACGGCGCCGCGCTCGGGGGCGGCTTCGAACTAACGCTCGCTTGCGACCTGAGGATCGCTGCCAGGGATGCGCGCCTCGGCTTGCCGGAAGTCGGGCTTGGCCTCATTCCGGGCGCGGGCGGCACGCAACGTCTCACGCGCCTGTGCGGTCGCGCG
>JANLQW010000129.1:0-20309 GCA_031368085.1 Novosphingobium sp.
AGCCCCAGCCCGCTGGCATCGACGCCGTGCAGCTCGAGCGACAGTTGGCCCAGGCGACCGACCAGCAATCCCTGATCGAGCGTTAGATCCGGGTTGCGCTGGAACGCGGGCGTCGGTGTGACCCGCGCATTGACCACCGTATGGGTCCGCTCCGGCTGAAGCGTGAGGAGGGGCTCTTTGGACAGCGCCGCCACGGCATCGAACGCCAGCGCCAGATCGGCTTCGCCCGCGCCGAGCTTTTGCGCGCCAAGACCCGATGTATGGGGCGCAATGCGGACATGGCTATAGACCGCGCCGTTCTTCTGGCTGAGGCCGGTCATGTCGAACACCGAGCAGGCCAGGCCTTCAAGATGGGCCGCCATGCCCAGAAGCGCGCCGATGGTGACGACACCGGTGCCGCCGATGCCGGAAATCATGATGTTGTAAGCCGAGCCGCACGGCGCCAGCTGCGGGGCCGGGAGGCCGGTGATCGCTTCGCCGGCGAGCGCGGAAGCCTTGGGCTTGCGCGGCTCGGCATCAAGCACGGTTACAAAGCTTGGACAGAAGCCTTTGACGCAGCTGAAATCCTTGTTGCAGCTTGACTGGTCGATCTGGCGCTTGCGACCCAGCTCGGTCTCCAGTGGCCAGACACTGACACAATTCGATTGCACCGAACAATCGCCGCAGCCTTCACAGACAGCAGGGTTGATCATCGTCCGCCTGGCTGGATTGGGGAAGGTGCCCCGCTTGCGGCGACGGCGCTTTTCGGCCGCGCAGGTCTGTTCATAGACGATGACCGTGGTGCCCTTGATCGCCGCCAGATCGCGCTGGACGCTATCATAGCTATCGCGATGATGAACCGTGACGCCTTCGCCCAGACGGCTTTCAGCGTTGTAGAGGTCGGGCCGGTCCGTCACGACGACACAGCGTGTGACACCTTCGGCGAGCACCTGTCGCGTAATGTCACCAGGCGTCAGCGGCCCGTCAACGGGCTGGCCGCCGGTCATCGCCACGGCATCGTTGAACAGGATCTTGAAGGTCATGTTGACCCCCGCCGCCACTGCCCCCCGAACCGCAAGCAGCCCGCTATGGTAATATGTGCCATCGCCCATATTCTGGAAAATATGCGGCGTGTCCGAGAAATGCGCCAGACTGTACCAATGCGCGCCTTCGGCACCCATCTGCGTGTTGGGCAACATTTCCGGCCCGCTGTACATCGCCATGGCGTGGCAACCGATACCGCCAGCGGCAACGCTGCCGTCGGGAAAACGGGTGCCGGTGTTGTGCGGGCAACCGGAACAGAAGTAGGGCGCACGCGCGGTGTCGGCGGGCTTGAGCGCGGCGACAGTCGCCACCTGGCGCGTCAGTCGCTCCGCGCGTGCGGCGAGTTCGACGTTGGCCACGCCCAACCGCTTTAACCGCTCGGCAATGACCAGCGCGAGCTGGATTGGTTCAAGCTGGACGTCGGACGGGATCATGAACGCCCCATCCTCATCGACCTTGCCGAAAATTGGCGGCACTCCGGCGCGCCCGTAGAGGATGGTCTTGGCCTGGTTTTCGACCAGCGGCTCCTTCTCCTCGATAATCAGGAGTTCCGCCTGCCCTGCTGCAAATTCGGCGAACCCCTGGCGCTCGACGGGATACATGCACCCGAGCTTGTAGAAGGAAATGCCCAGGGCTGCGGCTTGCGCATCGTCAAGATCGAGCAGCTTGAAGGCCTGCAACACATCCTGAACCGCTTTGCCCGTCGAGACGATCCCGAGACGCCTCGTTGGCGTATCGATCAGCACCTTGTTGACGCCGTTCGCGCGCACGAACTTTTCAACGAGCGGCCAGCGGTATCGCTTTGCGACAATCTCCGACTGAACCCGGTCGATATGCGTCGGATAATTATGGAAACCGTTGGGTGGCCCTTCGCCGCGCTCGGGCAGCACCGGGCCGTTATCGCGCGGCGCAATCTGTACCGTCATCGTCTGTTCGAGCACTTCGTTGCATAGTTTGAAGCCGGTAAACAGGCCGGTATAGCGCGACATCGCAAAGCCGAGGAGGCCGAGATCGATCACGTCCTGAACGTTGGACGGCGCGAAAATCGGCATTCCGGCATGCATCAGTGCCATCTCGCTCTGATGCGCGACGGTGGACGACTTTCCCGCATGGTCGTCACCCGCGACAATCAGGACGCCGCCATTGGGGTGCGTGCCTGCCAGGTTGCCATGCTTGAACGGATCGCCCGAGCGGTCCACGCCCGGCCCCTTGCCATACCAGATCGCGAACACCCCGTCGCGATTGGCGCCCGGGACCGTGCCGAGCATCTGGGTGCCCCACACGGCGGTGGCCGCCAGATCTTCGTTGACGCCCGGCTGAAAGACGATGTCGTGGCTTTCGAGAAGCGCTTTGGCGCGCCACAGCTCCAGATCATACGATCCGAGCGGCGATCCGCGATATCCCGAGATGAACCCCGCCGTATTGAGTCCCGCGCGCCGATCGATCTCGCGCTGGAGCATCGGCACCCGGACAAGTGCGTGCGTGCCCGTCATCAAGACCGTCCCGCTGTCTTGCGTGTATTTATCCTGAAGGGTGACGTCACGCATGGCGCAGCTCCTTTTCGGGGGTGTAGGCTGCGTTCTTGTCTATCAGATATGCGGCAAAGGCAGGACCAAAATTTGCCAGTACCGAGCTGCTGCTTTTGCGACCAGCAAATTTTGCGTGCCACTCTGATAGGCCGGTTTCGTCGAGGATGGAGCGATCATAAACGAAACACGCCACCCTTTCCGCAATGTCGAGGCAATAGAATGCGAAAATGTCGGCGTAGCCGAATTCGTCTCCCAGCAACCACGGCGCAGGATTGGTCAGTCGGGCAAGCGCGCCCGTCGCGCGGTCGAGGGTAAGCCGGGCACCAGCCACGGTTTCGGCACTGTTGGCGCCGCCAAAGAACACGCCGGGAAAGATCGAGCGGACCGGTGCCTCGATATACATCTGCACCACATTGATAGTCTGGCGCGCACGCGCACGGGCAAAGCTGTCGGCGGGAAACAGCCGCGGGTCCGGGATCACGTCTTCGAGATATTCTAGGATAGAGACAGTCTCGGCAAGGCAGCCGTGCGCAGTTTCCAGATAAGGAATTTTGCCCATCGCACTTCGCGCCAGAAAAGCTTCTTCTTGCGACGCACCGGCGAGAACGATCTCGAACGCAGCGCCCTTCTCGATAAGGGCAGCATGCACCACATTGAAATAGTTGCTGACCGGATGACCATGCAGCCGAAGTGCCGCAACATCAGCGGTCATCATCAGTTCCCGATTAAATTGAAGGGCGGCTCGGGATCGAAGACTTTGCCCCGATTGAGAATGTTCTTGGGGTCGAACAGGTTCTTCACGGCCTGCATGAGTTTCCTCTCGACCGGATTGCGGCTGACGGAGAGCCATTGCTTCTTGTCAAGTCCGATGACGTGCTCGGCCGAGACCGAGCCGATCATGGCCCGCAGCGGTTCATAGACACACGCCTCGACGCGCGCCTTGTCGTCGGCCCCGCCGGCGCCGATCCCTATATGCAGGTTTCCGTCGCCGATGTGCCCGAGAAATGCGATCGCGCCATCCGGCCAGATGGCGGCCAGCCGGCGCTTTACCTCGACCATATAGCCTTCCATCTCCCCCACCGGCAGGCTGACATCGAACGCATGGAAGGGCTGGAAGTCGCGGACGATATGGTCAAGGTCTTCGCGGATGCTCCAGATATCGGCGCGTTCGCGATCCGAACGCGCAAGCACGCAATCATCGAACAGCTGCTTCTCCAGGGCGCTGGCCAGCGCTTGCTCGAAATGGTCGCGGTCGCGGTCCTGATCGGAACCCTGCGTCTCGATAATTGCATAAAACGGCTTGTCGGCACCAAGCGGGGCGACGTGCCGGCCAGCTGCGGTATTGACCCGATAGAAATGGTTATCGACCAGCTCGAAGGCGCTCAGCATGCCGCCGAGCGCGCCATCCATGTGGCGGAAAAGTTGCGCAATCTGGCCAAAGCTGGTGGCGGAAGCGAGCGCGGTGTTGCTGCTTGTCGGGCGTTCGCGCAATCGCAGCACCAGCCGGGTGATGACGCCCAGGGTGCCTTCGCTGCCGATGAACAGCTGCTTCAGATCATAGCCGGTATTGTTCTTGATCATACGGTTCATCGAAGAGACCACCTGCCCGTCGGCCAGCACCACCTCGATGCCGAGAATCTGCTCCCGCATCATGCCATACCGCAGCACGCGCATACCGCCGGCGTTCGTTGCGGCGTTTCCGCCAAGATGGCACGAACCGCGCCCGCCAAGGTCGAGCGGGAAATCCAGACCAAAGGGTTCAAGGTGATCCTGCAGCGCCGCAAGAATAACGCCGGCCTGCACCGTCGCGGTCCGGTTCGACGCATCGATCTCTTCGATAGTGTTCATGCGTTCGAGCGAGAGTGCAATTTCGCCCGGCTTGGTCGAAACGCCCCGCACCCAGCCCGACATGCCGCCATGCACGACGACCGGCTGTCCTGCCGCATGACACAACGCCATGATCTGCGAGACCTGATCGGTTGTCCTGGGCCGCAGAATTGCGTCGGCGCCGATTTCGGAGAGAAACAGCCCCGGATTGCGCGTGTGCAATTCCTCGCCCGTCAAGACGCCGCCATCGCCGACGATCGCGCGGAATTGTTCGATCACAGGTGCACCATGATGTCGTCGCCGCTGATCGAAACTTCGAAGCGCTCAAGAACTATGTCCGGATCCTCGTCACAAGCGCCAGTTCGCAGATTGTACGTCCAGCCGTGCCATGGACAGATTACCTTATCGCCTTCGATCTCGCCTTCGTGGAGCGGCCCTTTGGCATGGGGACAACGACCATTGGTCGCAATCACGTCATCGCCAAGCGCGAATACGGCAATAGCCCGGCCTTCAACGATAGCTTTCATCGGGACGCCGGAGCGCAATGTCGCCAAGGATCCGACCCGGTGCAGCCCGCTCACCGCGCCTTGAACCTGACAGGCAGGGTCTTCGGGCCGCGCGCAAAGTAGGAGTCCATCCACTGGACTTCCGCATCGATTGCCCCAAGCGTCTCGAACCGGTCGAACAGCATCTCAAGCGCCGTTCTTGCCTCCATTCGCGAGAGGTACGACCCGAGGCAAAAATGCGGCCCCTGGCCGAACGACATGATTTCTTCGGGGTTTCGCTCGAGCACAAGGCTCTCTGAATCGGCAAACTTTCGTTCGTCATGGTTGGCCGAGCCGAGCAGCGGCAGAACCAGCGATCCGGCAGGAATAGGAACCCCGGCCAACTCGGTATCGCAGGTTGTATGGCGGAACACCATTTGCACTGGTCCGTCAAAGCGCAGCATCTCTTCGACGAAGGCCGGAATTTTCGAATAGTCGGCGCGAATGGCGGCCTCGACGTCGGGGCGCGTCCGCAAATGGGCGAAGATGATGCCAAGCAAATTGGTTGTCGTCTCAACCCCGCCAATGAGCAGAAGGATGGCCATGTTGAGCACTTCGCTCTTCGTCAGGTGCTCGCCGTTCACTTCGGCTTCAATGAAGGCGCTGATCAGGTCGCTGCCCCCAGGGTTTGCCACCCGCTGATCATAGACCTCCTCGAAATAGGCGCGGATCGCCTTGGTGCTGCGATCGATCTTCGCCAGTCGTTCCGGCGGGTAGGTCGAACGATTTCCGGCAGAGAGCAAATCATCGACCCAATGCTTGAAATCCAGCCGCTTTGCGCGGTCGACACCAAGCACATCGGCGATCACGCTGACCGGAAAAAGCCCCGAAAATTCCCAGACAAAGTCGAACTCGCCTTCTGGCCCGTGCTTGGCGAAAATATCATCGATCAGCGTCCGGGATGTCTCGGCGATGTTGCCGCGCAGCGCGCCAACCCGGCTGGGCACGAATGCCTTGTTCGCAAGGCGCCGGATTCGCATATGCCCCGGCGGGTCGAGCGAGATCATCGGCGCCACTTCCGGCACGGGATCGTATTCGCCCAGCAATGCTGGCCAGAATTGAGCGGAGGAGTATGTTTTTCCGTCGCTCAGCAAGTAGGCGACATCCTCCCAACGCGATACGGCGAAACCCTGCATCTGCTCAAGCCACTTTACCGGCTCATCCGCGCGCAGCTTTGCATAATGCGGATAGGGGTTGGCCGTGACAGCGGGATCGAGCGGGTTGTATGTCATGCCGGTATCACACCCAGCTGCTGCAGCACCGGGATCGCATCCCAGATGCTCCGTTCCAGATAGATCTTGCCGTTGCGCCAGGCCATGACTGTGACACCGCGGGTCTTCGTGACTTTTCCGGCCGCCGGGACGCCAAGGAAATCCCCGGCATGCTTGGTTTCCCAGGTCCATTGGAAGGAGCCGAGCTTGTCATCGCCAACATAATCGAACACGTCGAACTTGTTGTAGCTCAGGCTGGAATCGGCGATGATAAAGCCTTCGAAAAATTTGCGCAACGCGGCCAGATCGCCGTTGATTTGCAGCCCGAAGTTGACGTCTTCAAACTGGATATCGGGATCGTAGAGCGTCATCAATTCGTCGGTGCCATCGGCGAAAAGGCCGATCCAATATTGCGCCCATTTCAGGTTCATTGCATCCCTCCAGACATTCCGGCCACGATTAGACTCAGGTGTAGAAAATGACCGACACGCGCCGCAATCTGCACGCACGCTTGGTTCGGCACAATCGCAAAATCCGCTGTAGGCCGAAATGTGCCCCGGCGCCATGTCCGGTCAGCCAGCCCCTTGCTTTTCCTGCCAAAACTTTGGAACTTGAATCGTGTTGGGTCTTACCGGCATTAGCAGTATCTGACTGAGCAACACTACGATGAATTGTCTCGCATGCTGTGGTGCAGATTGACGGGCGGCCGGGTTCCGGCGCTATCAGGAAGGGCCAGGCCGCACGCGATCGCAGGTCATAATTCGATGTTTTGGGAGAGAATGATATGAACCTCGAATGGGAACAAAACTGGCTCCAGCTGTTTGACAACCGGCTCGAAGAGTTGATGGAAAACTATCCCGAACAGTTCGAATATGAGGACATGAATTTCGGTGTCCGCATCGACAACGACCGCGCGGCGCTGCGCCGCTGGTTCAAGACCTTCGAAAATGCCGACCCCGATGCATCCCGCCATATCTTCAATGCCACGCGCTATCACGGCGACGCGGACGGCGGCTGTCTCGAATGGAACTGGCACATCGAACACCGCGCGGATTTCCTGGGACTCCCCGCCACGGGAAAGTCGACGATGGTGCGCGGCATGACCGTGCATAAATTTGAGCAGGGCAAGATCACGCTTGAGCGAAGCCTGTGGGATACCGCTGCGTTGATGCGGCAACTGGGTCTGCAGGCCCCGCAGGAACTGGAATTTTCATGATATTCGATCTCACGGCATATCCGCCATTGTAACCGGCGCAGCCAACGCCCACGCTTTGGCGCGGGCCTGTTTCTGCTGGGTGACCGACGCCCGCAAGCCTGCGGAGCTCGCGATCACGCCATGGCTTCGGCCACTGTCTTTGCGTTGACCCATTTCTCAAGGACTTCGATCGAGTGGCGGATCATGAATTCGCCATCTTGCAAGTGCATGTAATCGATCGCGCCCGACTCTAATCCAAGCTGGATGCGTTCGCAGTTCGTCACGTCTTCCAGCACGACTTCGGCCCAGCGCGCAGCATAATGTTCCTGCTGCAGGCGATGCCGCACCGATGTCGCTGGACCCATGCGGATGCGGGCAACCCAGCGAGTCTCATTATAGGCAATCGGCCAGAACTCATGCGACCAGAAGCCGCCCGGCGAAAAGTCGATGTCGAAATTGGGGAATATCCAGGTGACGTCGGCTGCCCAACTGACATTTTTTGTCGGGTTGACGCCCGGATGCGCGCGCAGCTTGATGACATCGTCGTTCACGTCTGCGGCAAGCACACCTCCGGCATTGACCGTGCTGGACAGGCGCTCGACGTGAGATTCCGGCGGAAATTCAAAGTCGGGATTGCCATAGGTCGAAACCGCGCGGTGGATCCCGTGAACATGCCCGCTGAGGGGTGCGGCAAACTTGTTCTTGATCGGATTGGCGAAGCCGGGCGCGAGAGTCGCCGGATGCATCGCCGGGACGTGGTAGGCTTCCGCAAAGGCGTCAGCGATCAGCTTCCAGTTACATTGCAACCGGGCCTCGATGACGAGCTCTTGCTCTAGATTGGTATAAGGAATTCCTGCGAACACCCTGCCATAATCGCCCATAAAATCGATCAGCGAAATTTCGGGCTCTTTCTGGAAATTGATGAAGATCCAGCCTTCCCAGACATCGGTCGCGATTTTTGTAAGCCCGCAATTTTTCTTGTCCAGATCAAAGAAGCTTTTTTGATCGGGAATACTCAAAATCTCGCCATCATTTTTGTACGTCCAGCCATGATAGGCGCAGGTGAAGCGGCTTTGCTTTCCGGATTCTTGCAGCGCCACCAGATTGCCGCGATGTTTGCATACATTGTGAAACGCCTGAATGCGGTCCGAACTGTCGCGCGTGACCAAAACGGATGCTTTGCAGACCTCGACCGGTTTGACGAAGTAAGAACCCGGCTCTGGAAGCTGCTCCACCCGGCCCATGCACAGCCACGCGCGCATGAAAACCTGCGTTCGCTCGCGTTCGAAAAACTCGGCCGATCGATAGGATTCGACCGAGACCGGGCCAGTCCCGAGTCCCTCAGCGAGCGTGATGCTCTCCGCGCCGAATACTTCATCGAGAACTTGCGGTGCTGCACTGCTCATAAATGTTCCTCCGTTGCCATGACGCCGCGAACGCCTCTGATGCCGCCGTGTGGGTAGGGTCCATTGGACACGATGATGCGATTAGGAAAAACCGAATGGTGCGCACGCGGCTGACCATGCATTTCAATCGCGATTGATGCCTGGCCCAGCCCGAGAAGCAACTTGAACAGCCGTTCCGCATCCTCCGGCATGTCGTCCAGCGGAAAGGCATCGAGATAGGCAATGGCATCTTCGGCGCGGGCCAGCATGGCATCATAGAAGCGCCGGATCTCATCCATTGACGCCCTCGATCGCTGTTGGAGGCGATCATGTAATGTATCGCGCATCCAATAGTCGACGAATCCTTCGAGATCTTCGAAGCCGTTTGGAAGCATTGGCTTAATCATGTTGGTAACTCCGTTCGAACTTGTCGGATCAAGTCAGGACATCGAAAAAGCTCTGCCTCATAAAGTTATCGTGAGAGAAACCGGCGTGGCCGATGTCATCTGTATCCCACACCAATGTTGGTGTGTCGGGGTAATGGACATAGCCCTCCGAAAAAACTTCATTGCGATTGCCTGCCGGGTCAAAGAAATAGACGGTAACGCCGCGCGTTACACCGTGGCGGTTGGGGCTGACTTCGACTGGAATGCGATACTTGCCGATCAGGTCGGCAGCTTTGATCACGTCATGCGCGGATTCTAGCAGAAACGAAACGTGGTGAAACTTGTTCGGCTCCGGCTGCGCAACAAAGGCTATATCGTGTGGTTTGGTCGAGCAGGTCAAAAACACGGCCATCGTAGCCTGACTTCCGGCATCGACAATTTTCTCGCTCAGGTCGAATTCGAAAACCTCACAAAAGAGCCGGACGTTTTCATCGAGATTGACGCCGCCCAGCAGTACATGGTCGAGCCGGTTCACCCGGAAGCCCCGGATCACCCCTTCATCGGGGGTCACGCCGGGATTGTGATACCCCATCGTGTTCCCGGTCAGCTCCTTTTCGGCATAAAGCTGACAAATATGCCCGCTCGGCAGCGTGAACTGCAGCCGACGCCCGCTCTTGGGATAGACGCCCGCAGCGACATGCTCGACCGGTAGCCCGAAGGCTTCGATCCTGGGTGCGAGGCGCGTCAGTGTGGCATTGTCATAAACGCGCAACGCGACGTAATCCATGCCGGGCGACTCTGCCTCGCGCAGGATAATGCTGTGATGCTCGTGATCGTCCCAAGGCTTGAAATAGACCAGGCCCGCGTCATCTTCCATCACCTCATGAAGGCCCATCCGGTCCCCATAATGGATGCGGGCGGCGTTCATGTCTGTCACGCGGATGCAAACCTCCCCGACACGCAGTACACCCCTTAACGACATATCAAATTCCCATCGATTTTCACTGGCTTTCAGGCAGCTTTGGTATTCATTTTAGCGCGATTCCGGGCCATCGTCATCGCCGTATCTTCGATCATGTCTTCCTGTCCCCCAATCATCTTGAGGCGGCCAAGTTCGAGCAGGATGTCGCGCGCCGGAACACCGTGGGCCTTTGCCGCCCGCTTGGCGTGGAACAGGAAGGTCGAGTAGACCCCGGCATACCCCAAAGTCAGCGAATCCCGATCGATGCGGACGGGCTGGTCCATCATAGGCACGACCACATCTTCGGCGGCGTCCATCAGCTTGAAGAGATCGCAACCCGTCTCGATACCCATCCGGTCGCACACGGCGGCAAGCACTTCGAGCGGCGTATTGCCAGCGCCGGCGCCAAGCCCCGCGAGCGACGCATCGATCCGGCTGGCACCTTCTTCGATCGCTACAATTGAATTGGCGACACCCATGCCGAGATTATGATGACCGTGAAAACCGACCTCGGTTTCAGGCTTCAACGCCTGCCGCAACCCGCCAACCTGCGCGCGGACGTCTTCGGGGAGCATTGTGCCCGCAGAATCGGTGACATAAACGGTTTGCGCGCCATACGATTCCATCAGCTTGCCCTGCGCGACGATGCCTTCCGGCGAATTGAGGTGCGCCATCATCAGGAAGCCGGTGGTATCCATGCCCAGCTTTCGCGCGAACGCGATGTGCTGCGGTGTGGTGTCAGCCTCTGTGCAATGCGTGGCGACATGAACACTGCGCGCGCCGCAATCATAGGCGGAGTGCAGGTCTTTCATCGTGCCCATACCCGGCAGCAACAGGACCGAGACCTTCGCCTGCTTCATCCGGGGGACGACCGCACTCAGATATTCTTCGTTGGTGTGCATCGCAAAGCCGTGCTGCAGCGAGTTACCGCCAACCCCTGCTCCGTGCGTAACCTGCAGCAACGGAACCCCGGCATCGTCGAGCGCGGTGGCGACCGCGACCATCTGGTCGATGGATATTTGCTCGCGCTTGGCGTGCATCCCGTCGCGCAAGCACATATCATGCAGGAGCACTTTGCGGCCCTTGAGGTGCGAACTCATATTGTGGTCTCCGCGGTGATGGGCTGAGCGAGGGGCAGGGCATGCCCGGCGAACATCTCTGCCGTGCGGACCGCCGACGCTGTCATGATGTCGAGATTGCCGGCATATTTTGGCAGGTAATCGCCAAGCCCCTCCACCTCGACGTAAATGGACACTTTGTTGCCATCGAATACGGGGCCGTTGACCAGCTTAAAGCCAGGCACATAGCGCTGGACTTCGGCGAGCATGGACTGAACCGACTCGGTGATCGCCTGCTGCTGCGGCGCTTCATCCGTCAGGCAATAGATGGTGTCCCGCATCATCAACGGCGGCTCCGCCGGATTGACGATAACCAGCGCCTTGCCGCGCCGAGCGCCGCCCACGTCGGCCACAGCCTTCGATGTCGTATAGGTGAACTCATCCAAATTGGCACGGGTGCCCGGGCCGATGGATTTCGAGGCGGCGGTGGCGACAATTTCGGCATAGTCGACCGACTGTATCCGCGAAACCGCATGCACCATCGGGATTGTCGCTTGCCCGCCGCATGAGATCATGTTCACGTTGGAAACCCCGCCTGCGGCAACTTCGGCAAGGTTGACCGGTGGGCAGCAATAGGGGCCTATCGCTGCCGGCGTCAGATCGATCATCAGCACGCCCAGTGCGGTCAACTTTGCGCTGTTTTCGGCATGAACATAGGCCGATGTCGCATCGAATGCGATCCGGATATCGTCGGCCGCAACAAATGGCAGCAAGCCGTCCACACCTTTCGCCGTGGTCTTCAGGCCCATCGCCTCTGCGCGCAGGAGGCCGTCCGATTCTGGATCGATGCCAACCATCCACACAGGTTCAAGCACCGCGCTGCGCTGGAGCTTGTAGACTAGATCGGTGCCGATATTGCCCGATCCGATGATGGCGCATTTGATGCGGCTCATGATTCAGTTCCTGATTGATCTGTTGGCGCTGGCGGCGATCCCGCACGCTTTTCTCCCCAAGTGACTCCGGCCACAGCGAAATGTTCGGGGATCAATTCGTTGATGATTATGCGTACCGTGTTCGGGTCGGCTCCCAAAGTGTCGCCAACCGCCTGTGTCATGGCCGCGACCATCGCGCGCTTTTGCTGGACGCTGCGTCCTTCCATCATGTTGACCTGTATTATCGGCACCGTATCATCTCCCTCGCGCGCCTCATGTGAATTTCACCGTGATACTGCCGAGTCCCTGGAAACGAGCGGACACAATGTCGCCCCTGGTCACGGGCAACGCCTCGATGATGCTGCCGGTCATGACGAAGCTGCCAGCGGGAAGGGACTTTCCCGCCTCGGCAAGGTGCCGCACAAGCAGGCAGACTGCCCGCGCCGGATGATTGAGAACAGCGGCGCTGGCCCCCACCGCTGCAATCGCGCCATTATGTTCAACCACCACGCCGATTGTGCGCAAATCGACCGTCGAAGCGTCTAGCGGCCGTCCCCCCGTGATGTAGCGCCCGCTGCTGCTGTTGTCGGCAATGACACTGGGCAGATCGAATTTGAAGTCCTTGTAGCGAGAGTCGATGACTTCGATTGCCGGAATGATGAAATCGGTCGCGGCAATAACGTCGTCGATATTAAGATCGCTGCCGCCAAGCGCGTGTTTGGTGACGAACCCGATCTCCGCCTCAACGCGCGGATGGATCATCTTGCTTATGGAGATTTCGCTATTCTCCGGCACTGCCATCTCGCTGGTCAGGACACCAAAGCTTGGCACATCGATGCCGATCTGCTTCATCTTCACTTGAGAGGTCAGGCCGGCCTTATAACCCGTGATACGGGCCCCGCGGGCGATCCAGTTCTGCGCCAGCGCAGCTTGCACCGCGTAGCCATCGGCGACCGACATATCGGGGTGATCATTGCTGATCTGCGGAATGGCCGTCGCCTGATCCTGGGCATCGAGCAGCCGTTTGGCGAGGGTCTCAATCTGTGCAGGCAACAACGTCATGGCGCGACACCCGCGAAGGTGACTTCGCAACTGCCAAGCCCGCCAACCGTGCAGCGCAGGGTATCGCCTGGCACCACCGAAACCAGCGCCGATTGCGATCCCGATAGGATCACCTCGCCTGCCAGAAACGGAATGCCGAGGCGGCCAAGGGTATTGGCCAGCCACACCACTGCATTAACCGGGCCGCCCTGGACAGCCGCGCCGGCCGCCGAATCGATCAGTTCGCCGTTGCGCTCCAGCACCATGCCCGCAAGATTGAGGTCAAGGTCACGCGGGTGCGCCCGCTCGGTGCCAAGCACGAATGCGCCGCATGAAGCATTGTCGGCAATCGTATCCTGAATTTTGATCTTCCAGTCGGTGATGCGCGAGTCGACAATTTCAAAACAAGGCACGACATAGTCGGTCGCGCGAATGACGTCGGTCGCGGTAATGCCAGGCCCGCGAAGATCATGCTTGAGCACAAAGGCAACTTCCGCCTCTGCCTTGGGTTGGATCAAGCCGTCAAGCGACAAAGGCGATCCGCCGTCATGCACCATACCAGAGGTCAGTTGGCCAAAATCGGGTTGAGAAACGCCGACCATCGCCTGCACCGCCTTGCTGGTGACGCCAATCTTCTTGCCGACAATGCGTTCGCCAGCCGCAACCCGGCGCTCAACGAAACGGAGCTGGATACGATAGGCGTGGTCAATCGTGATCTCCGGCTCCCGCTCGATCAGTGGCGCCACGGTGCGGCGCTCACGCCACGCGTCATAAAGCTCGTCGCCAAGCGAGGTGATCCGTTCCGGCGTCATAGCTTGATACACACGTTGCGGAGTTCGGTATAGAATTCAAACGAATGAACGCCGCCTTCGCGCCCGATCCCGGATTGCTTGGCACCCCCGAATGACGTGCGCAAGTCGCGCAGAAACCAGCTGTTCACCCACGCCACGCCGACCTCGACCTGCGCGCTCACCCGGTGCGCGCGGGCGAGGTTGGTTGTCCAGATTGTCGTTGCCAGACCGTATTCGGTGTCGTTGGCAAGCGCAATCGCCTCATCCTCATTGTCAAACGGCGCGATGTGGCAGCAGGGGCCGAAAATCTCTTCACGCACGACCACCGAATCTTCGGACAAGCCGGTCCAGATTGTGGGTTGAACCCATGATCCTCTCGCCAACCCGTCGGGCATATCGGGGACGCCGCCACCCGTCACAATCTTCGCCCCGTCTTTGGCCGCGCGCTCATAATAGCCTAGCACTTTGCGGCGATGCTCCTGGCTGATCAGCGGCCCAAGCGTGGTTGTGCGTTCTGCCGGCGATCCGGCGACCAGCGCTTCGGCTTTCGCCTTCAGCCCAGTGACAAATGCATCAAAGATCGGACGTTCGACATAGAGTCGCTCGGTCCCCAGACACACCTGACCGCAGTTGAGGAACGTCGCGCGGGTGATGCCATCAAGTGCCGCGTTGAGATCGCAGTCAGCAAAGACAATCCCGGCATTCTTACCACCCAGCTCGAATGAGACATCGCGAATCCCAGCCGCCGCCGCGCGCATTATCGCGGCACCCGTGCCGGTTTCTCCGGTAAAGGTGATCGCCGAAACGCCAGCATGATCGGTCAGAAATTGTCCGGCGGAATTCGCCCCGAAACCATGAACGACGTTGTACACACCGGGTGGGATGCCCACGGTATCCATCACCTCGGCAAGCAAAGTAGCGGTCCCCGGCGTTTCCTCCGACGGCTTGACGATGACTGTGTTGCCGCAGGCGAGGGCAGGGGCGACCTTCCAGGTCATCAGCAGCAGCGGTGCATTCCACGGGCAGATTACCCCGATCACGCCCTTGGGAACCCGCAACGCATAGTTGAGCGCACCTTTGCCGTCGGGCGTCGGCGTCATGAACGATTCGGTGGGGACGTTCTTGACGACGTCCGCGAAGACCTTGAAATTCTCGGCGCCGCGAGGAATGAAAGCATGCTCCATCATCGATAATGGCTGCCCGGTGTCGGCCATCTCGGCAGCGACGAATTCATCGAATCGCCGGGTGATTTCGTCGGAGACCTTGTGCAGCAGCGCCGCGCGCTGCTCGACCGTCATCTTGCCCCATGGCCCCTTCAGCGCGGCTTGCGCGGCCCGGACGGCGGCGTCGATTTCCTGTTGTCCACCCTCGTGAATTTCACCCACTTTGCTGCCGTCTGCCGGGTTGAACTTGTCGAATTGCCGCGCACTGCCCGTGAAGGCGCCGTTGATGAAGTGCTGGAATTGCTTGCCCATCGTCACAGCTTCCGAAACAGCGGGCTGCGGGCCTGCTGCGCATCGGCGGCGGAAAGGAATTTCTCCGCGTAAATATCCTGTTCGAACAGGCGTCCCTGCATCAGGGTGCCGATGCTTGCCTCAATCATCGCGGGTGGGCCGCAAAGATAGGCTTTGTGCCCGCGGAAATCCCCGCCAAAATGATCGCACGCGGCTTCATGGGCGAAGCCGCGGCGGCCGTCCCAGTCGCTGCCTTCGGGTTCGTCAGACAGCACCGGCACATAGCTGAGCGACGGATAACGCTCCGAAAGTTCCACGAAATCGTCATGGTAATAGAGTTCGGCCCGGTTGCGCTGGCCGCATATCAGGGTAATTGGCCGCGCATCGTCCTGTTCGAGCAAATCGAGGATCATACTGCGCGGGCTGGATAATCCCGAGCCACCGGCCAGGAAAATCACTGGCAAATCTGAGGATTTCCGAACGAAGAAGCGGCCATAAGGCCCAGTCAGGTGAACTGGCTCGCCCACTTGTAGCTGTTCGCACAAATAGCGCGTGCCTTCGCCTCCCGGCACGCGGCGAACGTTCAATTCAATCTCCGTGCCGGTCGAGAGCGGGTTTGCCAGCGAGAACGGACGCCGAATGCCAAGCGTCGGGATCGTGAGTATGACATATTGACCCGGCTGAAAATGGATGGGCGCATCAAGCCGAACGAAAATCGCCCTGATCGTTGGGGTCAGCTCATCGATCCGGCTGACGACACCTTCGAAATCGCGAACCGGGATGACTTCGGCGTCAGCATCCTCGTCAATGTCGGCTTCAATGACGGTGTCGGCTTCCAAAGTCGCGCAGCAGGCGAGGGCCTTGCCTTCATCACGTTCGAAATCCATCAATGCAAAGGGAGAGGCATCGCCGTGATCGACCTCGCCGTCTTGCAACTGCACTTTGCAGGTTGCGCACAGCCCGTGGCAGCAGGCATGCGGCAGCCAGATTCCCGCACGCAGACAGGCGTCGAGCATCGTCTGGCCGGGCGCCACTTCAATCGTCTCTCCGATCGGTTCGATGGTGAGCTGATACGTCATTGCGGGTCAGTTCCCGCTGCCGTGGATGCCGCCGAGGCCGGGGGTTTGCATCCGCAAGATCGCCTTGTGGCCCAGGCCATTGTCACGCAGGCTTGCCGCCCGATCGGGCGTGAATGCTTCACCCGACCGGAGCCAGACGACCTCATCCCACTTGATGCGTGCAAAATCAGGATGCGCACCGAACAGCGTCGGCAGGATACCCTCAATCAAGCCGCTAAAGGGCATTTCAGGGGGCACAGGCACGCACATCGGCGACGCGTAGAGCAGGTGCCGGTCCCACCCGATATTGAGCAGCTGGTTACCGTGGAACTTGTCCACGCTATCCATCATCTCGCCGTGATAGTCGGGCGTGATCGCAATGACACTCACTCGGCGGCCTCCGCGACTTGCGCAGTGTTATCGGCTTGCGAGTTGTGCGGCCGTCCGGTCCATTTTTCCCAATTGACCGCATCGACCGAACCGGCAAGATCGCCGCCATCGATGCCGGGCTTCAGGCCCATGTACTTCAGCGCCTCGACCAGCGGGTTGAAATCGGGCGCGGTCGGGTCGGCGCCTTCACCAAAACAGTTGCCCTGATAAATCTGGTGCACCGGGAGCCAGGCGTTGACGTATTTTTCAGGCTCGTTGCAGAAAATATCTTTGCAACCATCCGAGCAGAAATGGAACTTCTCGCCGTTATAGTCAGTCTCGCGATAGCAGATCATCGTGGGATCATCAGGCTCGGTAAACAGCATCGGCCACTGGCAGGTCTGGCACAGTTGCGGCAGCGTGTTGTTGACGAAGGGACGGCCTTCCGCTTCGAGTTGCCGCCAATATTCGTAACGCGGCCGGTAAAGCGTATCGAAAGTCTCCGGATATTTCTCCGAGAACCAGTCCATCTCCTCTTCGCTGGGCAGCCAGAGCTGGAACCCGGCGGCGTGCCGATACTGATAGAGGATGCTCCACAGTTCGTGGCTGACCCGGCCTTTTTCCTTGACCGTGACTTCCCAGTGCTTGGGCATGCGAATGCCGTAACGGGCGAGGTCCGCAAACAGCGCGCCGCCATTCTGCTCGAAGTAAATTTCCCATGCTTCCGCCCAGGACATGACGCGCTTGGGCAGCATATAGTCCATCATCGACCCAACCAGCGCGAGCAGGCGGTAGGCGCGCCAGAACCATTTATCGATCCAGCGCTGGACGATGGGAACGTTATCCGGGTCTTGCTCCAGCAGGAATTTGATCACCTCGATGCCCAGCGTCATGTGCCGCGCCTCATCCGACTGCGCCGAGAAGCCGAAGGTGACGCTCGCCATATCGCCGTTATAAGCCGCACCTGACATCCACGGCATGAAGATCAGATTGGTCAGGACATATTCGAGGGCGAAGGAGATCGCGGTGATGAATTCGAACGGCCCCGAGGTGACGGCATCCTCGAAGAAGCTCTTGGGCACCGAGAGATACCAGGTGCGGTCGTACATGGTCTGGAACTCAGCCATGCCTTCGAAATAGCGG
Source organism: Novosphingobium sp. (assembly GCA_031368085.1). Classification (GTDB taxonomy): domain Bacteria; phylum Pseudomonadota; class Alphaproteobacteria; order Sphingomonadales; family Sphingomonadaceae; genus Novosphingobium. The sequence continues at coordinate 17,909 of JANLQW010000129.1, forward strand.
TTGTAGGGGCTGATCGTGTGAATCTGCGTCTGGGCATGGCGCAGCTCGTCAATCGACTGCATCTGTGCTGCAATTCTTGGACCGACGCCTTCGAATTCCCGGCCCAGAATCGCAAAGCCGCGATGCGACGTATATTCGAGCGGGGAGAAGGCCGTGATGAATATCTTCAAGGCCTGGATATAGCGAACGTCGGTAACATTGAACTGACTGTTGTTCTGCTGAAACGCATCAATGATCGCGTAGAGTTTGCGTTCCTTTTCGCCCTGGTATTTCCAATAGGCGTCCATCGTCATCCGGAACGGGTCTTCCCATTTGTCCCAATCGTGGATCTTGATCCCTTCAAAGCGGAGATAGCGGTAGATTTCGTCCTTCGACTGGTAGCTCGGCTCCCAGCCCAGGCTGCGGGTCATCAACGCATAGTTTTCCTTGAGAGTCAGCTTCTTCGCGACTTTTCCAGCGGATGGATTTTGCGCCATTGCCTAGCTCCTAAACATCTTGCCAAAACAGGGTGAATTCATCTTCGGTTTCATCGACCGTGCCGCCGAGCGAGATGATGTTGAGCTGCACTTCGCGCAGATCGTACTCACGTCCGATACGCTCCTCGATCGACTGGCGCGAGACGACCAGCCGTCCTGGCGCATCGATCCGCACCATCGCCGGATATTCGACCACGGTCGCGTGGGGGTTATCGTGCGTAATCGCTTCGATGATCGGCAAAGTGTCGTAATTCGCCTGCAGGGCGATAAACACAGGCTGGGTTGATGCGCTTGTCATGCCGCCACACCAATGCCGAGCTTTGCGATGCGGACGTCGAAGGCCTGGGTGATCGAGGCCAGCGCTTCTTTACCGTCGCTTCCCAGGAAGCGCGCTGCGAGCGGACGGACGGCCTCAAGCAGGGGGCCGCGCCATTTGCCGACCCAGCCTTCGAGCAACAGACGATTGGCGTCGCTTTCCGCTGCGGCGGTCTTGATAACTGCGTCGACCCATTTGCTGGTTTCTTCATACCAGCGCGACAGGAATTCAGTCACCAGCACAAGCGAATCGCCACTCGCTTCGGCCAGTTTGCTGTCGATCCGCCCGAAAAACAGCGGATAGATCAAGCTGTCGGCCACGAGGTTTTGCGCCACCAGCAGTTCGAACCAGTCGCGCGTCACGAACATGTTCTCGATTTCTCGGCGCAGTCCTTGCCAGGACGGCTCCGACACCCATTCCTGCTTGGCCGCGTCGAGGGTTTCGCCGGTCGAGCCGTCGAGCAGCAGCCCTATCCGGCTGAGGTGCTGCGCCATGGCTAGGCGATCCATCGTGTTCATCATTGCCGCCTGGGTGATGGCGACGCCCCAGCCGTAAGCGCTGATATGCGCGTTGTTGGTATTCGCCCCCCACTCATAATGCCGCAGCGGTACGAGCGCCGCGACGATCAGATCGCGTTGATTTTTGGGCAGCTGTTCCAGCAGCTTGCGCTTCTCGACGAAGGCAACCTGACGATCCACGCCTTCCTGCCAGCGCGCGCGTGTGATGGTGTAGGCGCCATAATAGAATTGGCGGGGGTCTTTGAGCGCATACCAGTCCTGCATCACGATCGCGGTGCGCCGCCGATCATACATATCGCGATCCGGGTCCCACAACGGTTTGTAGTGGAAATTGGCTTCGCTCTGGATGTCGTAGGTTGCTTCTTGATAGCGCGTGGCCACCTTATCGCCGAATCGCCGCTCGAGATGCGCGAAAGCCTGGCGAACGGTTTTGACATTCGATGTTTTGATATCGACTTGCATGATTTTGTTACTCGGTAATGCCGGGTTGGCCGAAGCGCCATTTCCACGCATTGATGTCGATCACTTCGGCTTCCGCAGGGGAAACGAACTGCACCTGATTTTCCGCACAGAACTCATCAAAGGCGGCGGTGCGCAGAATAAGTTCGACACCCAGATCGGGATCGCCGACCGAAAACAGGAACTCGACAAATCCATCGGGACGGTGGCGCAAGACGCGCACGTATCGCGAGAGCGTATCAGGCACCGGATGTGAATGCGGGTTGCGCGAAAACACGGTCTCTCCTCGCCCCATCATTATCGCTTGCGGGCTTAACGATCACATTATGCAATGTATGTGCCAACCTGCAAACAGCCAACGCGCGGCTCGAAAATGCACGATTCGCAACGATCTTTCGCCGAAACTCGCATTTGTCTAATTGGGGGGTGGCGAAATAGCAAGCGTCGCAGTTCACCATTTGCATGAATGAAAAAATGCCGTTGCAGCATTTGAGGGATCATCCTACTAGATCTGCGCGGGGGAGTTGCACCAATGAAGCAGGATGCTGAAGCCAGTTTGCAGCTCGATCTGCCGCCAACATTGACGTTTCCGGACGTTGGCGATCTTCTCGAAAAGATACATTTTTCGCCCA
>JANLQW010000167.1:0-3243 GCA_031368085.1 Novosphingobium sp.
TCGCCCGCCGAATGAAGGCGCTGCGGGTGATCGATCCCGCCCGGCAGGAGGACCGCAGCCGCGCCTTGTTTGGTGCGACTCTCACCATCGCCGATGAGGATGACAACCAGCGTGTTGTCACTCTGGTCGGTGATGACGAACAGGACGCCGGCAAAGGCCTGATCGGCTGGAGCGCCCCCCTCGCCCGGGCACTGCGCGGCGCGGCGGTGGGAAATGTGCGGCGGGTGGTGCTGCCAGGGGGCGAGAAGGAGTGGGAGGTTTTGGAGATCGGCTATGTGTGAGCCGAGCGAATTTCCCCGATTATGACCTCGCAGATCCCGGCACCAGTCCCGCACCGCGCAGTGCTTCACCCAGGCGCTCGGCGCTGGTGAAGTGGTGGACCTGCCAGCCGCAAGCCTTGGCGGAAGCAATGTTGGCGGCATTGTCGTCGATGAACAGCATGGTGCCCGGCGCATAGCCAAAGCGCCCGGCGGCCAGGGCGTAGATACGCGGATCAGGCTTGGCGATCTTCTCGACACCCGACACCACGATATCGCGGAAGCGGCCGAAGATGGGCTGTTCGGCGCGGAAGCCGGGCCAGAAGCCGGCGCCAAAATTGGTGATGGCGAAAAGCGGCACCCCGCGCGCATACAAAGCTTCGACCAGTTCATGGCTGCCTGGCACCGGGCCGGGCACGCTCTCGTTGAAGCGCGCGGCGTAAGCCTCGATCAGATGGGCGTGCGCGGGGAATTCAGCGCTGCGCTCGGCCACCATTTCGCCAAGGTCGCGGCCCGCATCATGCTGGAAGTGCCATTCCTCGCTGACAACATGGGTGACGAACCATTCGAGTTCGTCGGGCTCGGCGATCAGCTTGGCAAAGAGATGGCGCAGGTCCCATTCGAACAGGACACGCCCGATATCGAAGACAACCGCGCAAACCGGCGGCGGCATGTCAGGTACCCCGTTGACGCGGGGGAACTAGGCGAATCAGCCCTGACGCGCCTTGAAGCGGCGGTTGGTCTTGTTGATCACATAGGTCCGGCCGCGGCGGCGGATGACCCGGTTGTCGCGGTGGCGGCCCTTGAGCGACTTCAGGCTGTTGCGAATCTTCATGATATCCCCGGGCGGCAGTCGGGCCGCAAAATTGGAAGCCGGGCCGTTACCGGCGAGGGCGGGTGAAGTCAACCACCGCGAATGCCGCCAAGCTTTCGCTCCCAGGCCAGCGCATGGGTGACGATCGTGTCGAGATCGGCATGCTGCGGCACCCAGGGCAGTGTGGCCCTGATCCGGGCATTGTCGGAGATCAGCGTATCGGGATCGCCGGCGCGGCGCGGGCTCAGGCGACGCTCGATCGCGGTGCCGGTAGCGCGGCCCACCGCATCCAGCACCTCAAGCACCGAAAATCCCCGGCCGTAGCCGCAGTTCATGGTGAGCGAGCGGGTCGGCTCGGCGATCAGTGCTCCGAGCGCCAGCACATGCGCGGCGGCGAGATCGGAGACGTGAATATAATCGCGCACCCCGGTGCCGTCGGGTGTGTCGTAATCGGTGCCGAACACATCGACATGGCCCCGCTTGCCCAGCGCCGCCTCGACCGCGACCTTGATCAGATGCGTCGCCCCGGTGGTCGACTGGCCGGCACGCGCCTGCGGATCGGCGCCGGCGACGTTGAAATAGCGCAGCGCGCAATAATTCAGCGGATGGGCCTTCGCCACATCGCCAAGCATCGCCTCGGTCATCAGCTTGGACATGCCGTAGGGATTGATCGGGCGCTGCGGGCAATCCTCGCCAACCGGCGAGACCTCGGGAATACCGTAAGTCGCCGCGGTCGAGCTGAAGATGAAATGCGGCACACCCGCCTGCACCGCTGCGGCAATCAGTGCCCGGCTCTTCGCGGTATTGTTGTGATAATATTTGAGCGGATCGACAACCGATTCCGGTACTACGACTGAGCCGGCAAAATGCACGATCGCCTGCGTGCCCTGTTCGGCGAATATCCGCGCCAGCAGCGCCGCATCCTCGATATCGCCCTGATAGAACGGCACGCTCTTCGGCACCGCCCAGCGAAAGCCGGTCACCAGATTGTCGATCACCGCCACTCGCCAGCCGGCGTCCGCCAGCGCCAGCACCGCATGGCTGCCGATATAGCCGGCGCCGCCGGTAACAAGGACGGGAAGCTTGGGAGTCATCGGGACATTTCACCTGATCGGACTGAACCCTTAGTCCTAGCCTGGCATTGCGGCAAAGTGATTAAGCGCAGCGCAATGCTTGCAACTCCATGCGCCAGCGCGCAAGTTTACCCGGAGAATGCGGAGTTGATGCCATGAGATTTATGCGAATCGCCGCTGCCGCCCTCGCTGTCATGGCTCTGTCCGGCTGTGTCGCCCCGGTCGGGCCGGTTGAAGTCACCCGCTTTCATATCCCCGGCCCCAGCCCGCTTGGCAGCGGCCCGATCGCCGTCGAACCGGCGCCGGGCGCGGATGGTGCCAGCCTGGAATTCGGCAGTTATGCCGGCGCGGTCGCGCGGCAGCTGGTGCTGCTCGGCTATAGCGAGCGGCCGCCGGGCGCTTCCACCCCGCAGGTCGCGCTGGTGCGGATTGAGCGCCAGTCCTACCGGCCGGATCGCCGGCGCGGGCCGGTATCGGTCGGCGTCGGCGGATCGACCGGGAGCTACGGTTCGGGCGTCGGCCTGGGGGTCGGCATCGATCTGTCCGGCCCTCCGTCCGAGCAGGTGGAGACGCTGCTGGCCGTGACGATCAAGGACCGCGCCAGCGGCCAGGCGCTGTGGGAAGGCCGGGCGAGCTTCACCGTAAAGGCATCCTCGCCGCTCGCCACCACCCAGCTCGCCGCGGCAAAACTTGCCGAAGCGCTGTTCAGAGGCTTTCCCGGGCGGTCCGGTGAAACTATCGAGGTTCGATGAGCCCGATAGACATCACCGCTGCATTCGATTCCGGCAATATCGAAGTCCTCGCCATTTCCGGCAGCGAGGCAAGCCTGACGATCCGCAAGGACCGCGACTCCGAATTCTTCCAGTGGTTTCATTTTTGCGTCTCGGGCGGCGCTTCAGGGCTCAGGGGCCGCGACCTTATTCTGCGGCTCACCGGGCTCAAGGCCTCAGCCTACCCGCGCGGCTGGCCGGGCTACCGCGCCTGCGTTTCGGAAGACCGGCACTATTGGGGTCGCGCCGAGACAAGCTGGGACGAACAGGCGGACGGCGGCACGCTGACCATTCGCTACACGCCCGAAAGCGACATCTGCTGGTTCGCC
>JANLQW010000232.1:0-3861 GCA_031368085.1 Novosphingobium sp.
GTCTCGACCGTCAGGCTGAGCTTGTCGAAGTCAAGCTCCTGGCCGATGCGGGCGTTGTCGACCTTGTAGGACACCTGGCGCACCGGCGAATAGAGCGAGTCGATCGGGATCAGGCCGATCGGCGCATCGACCGGACGGTTCGATACGGCGGGGACATAGCCCTTGCCGCTATCGGCGGTCAGCTCCATGTTGAGCGTCGCGCCTTCGTCGAGATGGCAGATCACCAGGTTCTTGTTGGTGACTTCGATGTCGCCGGTGACAGCAATGTCTCCCGCGGTAACTTCGCCGGGGCCAGTCGCCGAAAGCTGGAGCCGCTTGGGCCCCTCGCCCTGCATGCGCAGCGCGATCTGCTTGACGTTGAGCACGATGTCGGTGACATCCTCGCGCACACCGGCCAGGCTGGAGAATTCGTGCAGCACGTTCTCCATCTTGATCGAGGTGATCGCGGCACCTTGCAGCGATGACAGCAGCACGCGCCGCAGAGCATTGCCCAGCGTCAGGCCGAAGCCGCGCTCAAGCGGCTCGGCGATGAAAGTGGCGCGGCGCTTGGGGTCGGTGCCGAGCTTTACCTCGAGATTGTTGGGCTTCTTGAGTTCCTGCCAGTTTTTGATATTGATGGTCATGGAATTCCCCTAGGGTTTGTTCTGGCGGGACAAGGCCGCGAACCAATGTTGGTTGCGCGGCCGATCCGGATTGCGGCGGGGCCGGAGCCCGCCGCGCAAAGCTCGATCAGACGCGGCGCCGCTTGGACGGCCGGACCCCGTTGTGCGGAATCGACGTCACGTCGCGGATCGAAGTGATGGTGAAGCCCACCGCCTGCAGCGCCCGCAGCGCGCTTTCGCGGCCAGAGCCAGGGCCCTTGACCTCGACCTCCAGCGTGCGCACACCGTGTTCGGCGGCCTTCTTGCCGGCATCGTCAGCGGCGACCTGGGCGGCATAGGGGGTCGATTTGCGGCTGCCCTTGAACCCCATCATCCCGGCCGAAGACCAGGCGATGGCGTTGCCCTGGGCATCGGTGATGGTGACCATGGTGTTGTTGAAGCTGGCGTTCACATGGGCGACGCCGCTGCTGATGTTCTTGCGCTCCCGCTTTTTAATGCGTTGGGGTTCGCGTGCCATTTTTATGTATCCTGTCGAGAAAGCGGTGGGACGGCGAAAGGGAGATTTCGTTGAAAGATCTGGCCCTGCCGCTTACTTCTTCTTGCCGGCGATCGCCTTGGACTTGCCCTTGCGGGTGCGCGCATTGGTATGCGTGCGCTGACCGCGGACCGGCAGGCCCTTGCGGTGGCGCAGACCGCGATAGCAGGCCAGGTCCATCAGCCGCTTGATGTTCATCGCGGTCTGGCGGCGAAGATCGCCTTCGACGGTATGATCGGCGTCGATCGCCTCGCGGATGTGCAGCACTTCCTGGTCGGTTAGATCCTGAACCCGGCGGCTGTGATCGATCCCGACTTTGTCGGCGATCTGCTTCGCCTTATGGCCACCGATGCCATGGATATAGGTCAGCGCGATGATCACGCGCTTGTTGGTGGGGATATTCACCCCGGCAATACGAGCCACTAAATTCTCCTGCTCCACAGGGAGTGGCGCCAGCCGCGAATCGGCCGTTGCGCTCCCTATCTCAACGCGTCACACCGACAAAAACGGCAAAAAGCCCGGAGGGCGCGCGCATAGGCGGCTGCCTGCCGGACGAACCCGTATGTATCGAGTGAAGGGGCCGCTTAGTGCGATTCGCGCGCAGTGTCAACGCCGCGAAAACTTGCACGAAACCGGGCTCGTCCGGATGACCGTCGAGGCGCGCAATATCTGCGGAAGGCTTAGCCGATTGAGGGCCAAAGTCAAAGCCGCTTGCCGCGCACAAACGGCAGGCGGGCGATCAATCGGCCAGGATTTCCTCGATTTCGGCGGTCACTGCATCCAGGTCGGCCATCCCATCGACCTGGGCAACGATCCCGCGCCGGTCATAGATTGGCAGGATTGGCGCGGTCTTGGCGCGGTATTCGGCCAGGCGCGTGCGAACGGTGGCCTCATTGTCATCAGGCCGGCGCTTGAATTCGGTCGAACCGCATTTGTCGCAGACACCTGGCTGGCGCGGTTGTTCGAACTTGTCGTGGTAGCCTTTGCCGCAATTGGCGCAGGTAAAGCGGCCGGTGATCCGTTCGACCAGCGCGTCTTCGTCAACCGCGAGCTCGATGACGTGATCGAGGCTCCGGCCGCGCTGTGCCAGGATGCTGTCCAACGCGTCAGCCTGCGCTGCGGTGCGTGGATAGCCGTCGAAGATCGCTCCCACTCCGGCACCCATGGCGTCGAGCTCTTCGCCGATCAGTGCCGAGACAATCTCGTCGGAGACCAGCTCGCCGCGTTCCATCACTGCTTTCGCCTGGAGCCCCACGGGGGTTTCCGCCTTGACTGCGGCCCGCAGCATGTCTCCAGTCGATAGCTGCCGCATGCCGCGTCGCTCCATCAGCCGCTGCGCCTGGGTTCCCTTGCCCGCCCCCGGCGGACCCAACAGGATGATATTCATGCGGATGTCCCCCCACATAGGCACGTGCGCCGTTCGAAATCAGCGCATGCGGCCTTTCAGTTTCGCCTTCTTGATCAAGTCGCCGTACTGGTGCGCCAGCAGGTGAGACTGTATCTGGGTAATCGTATCGACCGTGACATTGACCACGATCAGCAGGCTGGTGCCGCCAAGGAACATGGTGCTCATCCCGGTCTGGGCGATAACATATTCGGGCAGCACGCAAACGATGGTGATGTAGATCGCACCGATCACGGTGATCCGGGTCAGCACATAATCGAGATAATTCGCGGTATTCCTGCCCGGCCGGATGCCGGGGATGAAGCCTCCCGCGCGCTTCAGGTTCTCCGAGGTTTCCTCCGGATTGAACACCACGGCGGTGTAGAAGAAAGCGAAGAAGATGATGCCCGCCGCATATAGCAGCATATAGACCGGCTGGCCGTGGCGCAGATACTGGTTCAGCGTCACCACGAAGCCGCCCATGGTGCTGTCCGACGCCAGCGATTTGCCGGCGAACTGGCTGATCGTCAGCGGCAGCAGCAGCAGCGAACTGGCGAAGATCGGCGGGATGACGCCGGCAGTGTTGATCTTGAGCGGCAGATGGCTGCGGTCCGCCTGCATCATGCCGCGCTGGCTGGCCCTTTTGGGATATTGCACAAGCAGCCGCCGCTGCGCCCGCTCCATAAAGCAGATAAACAGAACCAGCACGACCAGCATTACCACCAGACCGACAATGATGAACGGGCTGATCGATCCTGAACGCCCACCTTCGAACAAATTGGCGATAAAGGTCGGCATCTGCGCAACGATGCCCGCCATGATGATCAGCGACACGCCGTTGCCAATGCCGCGTGAAGTGATCTGTTCGCCCAGCCAAAGCAGGAACATGGTGCCGCCGATCAGACTGATCACCGCGCCAACGCGAAACATCAGCCCCGGCGCGACGACGGCCTGCAGCCCGCTCGACGCAGCATAGGCCTCAAGCCCCGTGGCGATGAACCAGCCCTGGATCGCGGTCAGCGCTACGGCGCCGTAGCGAGTGTACTGGTTGAGCTTCTTGCGCCCGCTCTCGCCTTCCTTCTTCAGCGCCATCAACGCCGGATGCAGCGAGGCAGCGAGCTGCACGACGATGGAGGCGGTGATATAGGGCATCACCCCAAGTGCAATCAGGCTCATCCGCTGAAGACTGCCGCCCGAAAAGGTGTTGAAGATATCGAGAATGCCGCCGCGCGTCTGGTCGTAGAGGCTTTCCAGGATCAGCGGATTGATTCCGGGCAGCGGCACGAAGCTCAGGAAGCGGAAAACGACCAGCGCGCCGATCGTGAACCAGATACGCTTCT
>JANLQW010000254.1:0-4737 GCA_031368085.1 Novosphingobium sp.
CATCATCATTGCGCTGCCGATCACATAGCCGATCGCCGCGCGGGTGATAAGGACGCGACCCATGTTCCCGGCGATGGCGCGCGGCAGGATGGATTGGCGGAACTCGGGGCGCAGCGTTTCAGGCAGTCGCTTCCACGCCCAAACCATCATCACCGCTCCCAAGGCGGAGATCAAACCGAAGATCCAGCGCCAGTCAGCTACCAGCAGCACCGCCAAGCCGAGGCTCGGCGCAACCATCGGCACCACCATGAACACCACCGCGACCAGCGATTGGAGCCGGGCCATCTTGTCGCCCTCCAGTCGGTCACGGATGATCGTCGGCGGCAGCACGGCGAGTCCACCGGTGCTCAAGCCCTGGAGAAAACGCAACGCGATGAGCATCTCGAAATCGCGGGCGAGGGCGCAACCAATTCCGGTCACGATATACAAAGAGAGCGTGGCCAGCACCACAGGCCGCCGGCCGTAACGGTCCGCTAGCGAGCCTGGAATTAGCGCACCCAGCCCGGCGCCCACCAGGAACACGCCGATTACCAGCTGGCGGTGATTGGGCTGTGCCGCCCCCAGATCGGTTGCCAGAATGCCCAGCGCCGGCAGCATCGCGTCGATCGCCAGGGCTTGCAACGCCTGCAGCAGCGCCATCATCGCAACAAATTCGCGCTCGCCGATAGGGGGGCGAGCGGCAGTCTGGGGGGAGGATGCCATGCGGCAGCCTCATGGCGGAAGGGGAGGGGCGTGGCTAGGGGGAGCCGCAGAAATCCTTGCCAATACCGGAGAGAGCGCAATTGGTTCCGTTTCCGGCTATCAACTTTCCCATGCTGTCCGATCCATCCGATCACGCCGACGAAGCCCCCGGCCTGCGCAAGATCATCCATGTCGACATGGATGCCTTCTACGCCAGCGTCGAGCAGCGCGATGATCCGGCCATCCGCGGCAAGCCAGTGGCGGTGGGCGGTTCGTCGGGGCGGGGGGTGGTGGCGGCGGCGAGTTATGAGGCGAGGGATTTCGGAGTGCGGTCGGCGATGCCGTCGGTGCGGGCGGCGCGGCTGTGCCCAGATCTGATCTTCCGCCCGCCGCGCTTCGAGGTCTATCGCGGTGTCTCCCGGCAAATCCGCGCGATTTTCCGCGACTATACGCCGCATGTCGAGCCGCTGTCGCTCGATGAGGCCTACCTCGATGTCACCGACGACCTGCGAGGGATCGGCTCGGCCACCCGCATCGCCGAACTGATCCGCGCCCGTATCCAGGGCGATACCGGCCTCACCGCCAGCGCCGGGGTTTCCTACAACAAATTCCTCGCAAAAATTGCCAGCGATCAGAACAAGCCCGATGGCTTCTGCGTCATCCGTCCCGGCGAGGGCGCGCAGTTCGTCGCCAGCCTGCCGGTGCGCCGCTTCCATGGCGTCGGCCCGCGCGGCGCGGAGAAAATGGCGAAGCTAGGGATCGAGACCGGCGCGGATTTGCGAGGCAAGGATATCGCCTTCCTGCGCGAGCATTTTGGCGGACAAGCGGACTATCTTTACCGCGCGGCGCGGGGGATCGACCTGCGGCAGGTGGAGGCCAACCGGCCGCGCAAGTCGCTGGGGGCGGAGCGCACGTTCGAGCGCGATCTGTCCTCAGGCCCGGTGTTGCGCGAGATGCTCGACACGATCATTGCCATCGTCTGGGAGGCGATCGAGAAGCATCAGGCGCGCGGCCGGACTGTGACGCTGAAGCTGAAGCTGGTGGATTTCACCGCGATGACCCGGGCGAAATCGCTCCTCCAGCCGGTGGCGGACCGGACGGAATTCGCACACCTCGGCCACGCACTGCTGGACGAGGTGCTGCCGCTGCCCCAGCCGGTGCGGCTGATGGGGCTCACGCTGTCGGCGCTGGAGGGGCAGCAGGAGCCTGCACCGCATCCCGCGGACGGGCAGCTGTCGCTGTTGTAATCCAGCCGGGCAGTCGCGCGCTCAGGTTTCTGGACATCGGTTTGGGCAAGGCATCGACCGCGAAAAACGCCGCCTCGACAATCTCGCGATTATCGGGACGCGGGTCGTCCAACGTCAACCCGGCGACGATGTGGACACTGTTGCCTGCGCCGTGCAGCGGTTCCTCGACCAGATCGAGCCGCGCTGCCCATTCCAGCCGGCAGCCGGTCTCCTCGAGCAACTCGCGCCGCGCGACCGCCACAGCATCTTCCCCACGCCCCATCCCGCCGCCTGGCGGCATCCATTGGCCCGAGCCATAGGAGTGGCGCACGAGGAGGATGCGCTCCTCGCTATCGAACGCCAGTATCCGGCAGCCGGCCAGCCGCGGCCTGCGCAGCCGCCACCAGCGCAGGCGGATGGCGTGGGCCAGGCGCAGCGCGGCGCGGTGCGCAGGAGCCGGGATCAGGTGAAGCATGTGACGGGCGGCGTTGCCGCCCGCAGCAGCCGTGCCACCGGCAGGTCGTTCGCGCCTGCCGCCGCCGCTTCGAACAGCGCACGCTTGGCTGCGCCCCGGATGACGAATAGCAGCGCGTCGCTGTCGAGCAGAGCCGGAATGGTCAGACTGAGGCGTTCGAACGGCGCTTCGGGCGGCAACGGATCGGGGGTCAGGCGGCGCAACGGCAGGGGATCGTTGGCGCGCGGATCGGTGTTGGGGAACAGCGACGCGATGTGACCGTCTTCGCCCATGCCGAGCCAGGTCAGCGCAAAATGTGGCGGGCGGGCGCTTTCGCTCAGCGGTACGATCCGCGCGCCGGCCGGTGCGAGCAGCGCGCGGATGCGGCCAACGTTGCTGGCCGGATGGTCCTCGGGGACGATGCGGTCGTCGCCCGGCCAGATGGCGATGCGCCGCCAATCCAGCGAACGGCGGCACAAATCGGCGAGGATCGGGAAGGGGGTCGTGCCGCCAGGGACTGTGATTGCGATTTCGTCCCCACAGTTCGCCAGCGCGTCGGCCAGACGGCACGCCAGCCAGTCGGCAACGTCGCTGCCGCTTGCACCGTCAATGAAATGAACTTCCGCCACGCGCCGGGCATAGCACTGGCCGTCAAGGCAAGGAACGCCGCAGCGCCACCTATCCCGCGATCGATGACAAAAACCATACCCGCTGCTCGGCCTGATCGGTCCAGTCGTCGATCAGCCCCTCGGTTGCGTTGTCCCCGGCCGCCGTGGCGGCATCCTTGGCCGCACGCAGCGCCGTGACCAGCGCTGCATTGTCGGCACGCAATTCGCCGACCATGGCCATGGCATCGAGCGCGGTGTTATCCTGGTCCGTGATTGTGGCATTGGCGGCAATCGAGCCAATCGAGGTGAGCGTATTGGCGCCATTCTTGCGCACGCGCTCGGCGATGAGGTCGGTCAGCGCAAAGATTTCCGTCGCCTGCGTGTCGAACAGCAGGTGCAGATCGTGGAAATTTGGCCCGCGTACGTGCCAATGAAAGTTTTTGGTCTTGAGGTATAGCGAGAAACAGTCGGCCAGCAGGGCGTTCAACTGTTTAACGAGCATCGGCGCATTCGAACCAACGGCGGCGTTCATGTTGTTTGCTCCTCTAGGGACGATGCGCAGCTTATAACGCGCAGGAGAAAAGCAAGTTGCAGAATTTACTGACGGGATTGATCGAATTTGACGATTACTAAATGCCCAGGGCTCGCAGGCCTAACCAACCCGAGAGCAGCAGTAGGCTCGCACCGATCGCGTGCCTCGGCCGGCGCAGGAGCCGCCAGGTGAATATTTTCGGCCACGCCCAGGCGCAGCCGAGCAGAACCATGCCCCCGGCCGCGCCGCCAACGGCGCTGGGCAAGGGCGCGTTGACGGCCAGTGCTATCCCGAAGATCAGAAACCGTGCTGCATCGGTCAATTGCTGCGCGGCCAACACGATTGTCAGCGCGCCAATCGAATCGGTGGGCTCCGCCGCCTGGCGGGCAGGGCGCAGCAGCAGCGCTTCCAGCCCGGCAAAGCCCAGCGCCAGCGCGGCAAGAAACAGTCGCGCATCGCTGTTCAGCGTCGGGGCGACCAGCGACGCGGCCCATCCGGCAAAGGCGGCAGTCGCAGCGCTGACGCCGAAACCAGTCAGCAGCACGCCTGGCCGCGAGCCTTGACTCCGCGCCAGCGCGGCAACCGCCAACTGGTCGCGCGCGCCGGTGCCGGCGAGCAGCACGGCGATAAAGGTCAGCATGAAGCCGGTCACACGGCAACAGACATCGATGACGGTGGAGCGGGTGAAGGGATCATTATAAATAACTATAACTAAACACTATTTTCTGCCATATATGCCCACACAGAACCTACACAGTCGCGGCAATCCGTGCCCCTGACCGGGCAATCTGCACAGATTCTGCACAGCGGGGCAAGCGAAATGAAATTCATCACCGACAAAGAGCAGATAAAGGCCGGTCTCATCATCTTTCGTCGTGGGGATGTCGGACATGATCAATTTTACTGCCGCGTTAGAATCCAGAACGAGGACCGATACAAGACTATCTCGCTGCACACGACCGACCGGCAAACCGCACGTGACCTCGCGATGGATCAGGATGCCGATATTCGTTTTCGGGTGAAGCATGACGTTCCCGTATTTAACCGACCGTTTTCCTACGTTGCCACCGAATTTGCGGAAGCCCAGCAGCGGCGGGCAAATGTCGGCGAGGTCACCCAAGCGCGCGCCATGAATGTCAAAAGGCCACCTCGAACAATCACGATTTTCGGCTGCCTTTGGGCGCTTGATCGGGTCGTCGGGCTACCGGGTCGAGGATTTGGGCATTCGACGGTGTT
>JANLQW010000038.1:0-7560 GCA_031368085.1 Novosphingobium sp.
CTACAATCTGACCCCGGATCAATACCGCCAGCGCTGGGGCCTCGCTGCCGACTATCCTATGGTTGCGCCCAACTACGCTGAAAAGCGCCGCGAACTCGCCAAGAAAATCGGTCTCGGCCGCAAGCCCGGCGCTCGCCGCGGCCGGCCGGCCAAGGCCAAGACCTGAAAGCTCGGCCAAGCTTCCGCCGCAGCAAAAGCTTTCTGCCGCAATGGTCGGTTGTATAATTGCCCCGTCGGACTAATATCCGGCGGGGCTAGAAATTTCGGAAGCGCAATTGCACCAGCCAATCGACATTGAAGCGCTTTGCGCGGAACGGGGATTGCGGATCACCGAGCAGCGCCGGGTCATCGCCCGCGTGCTGTCCGACAGCTCGGATCATCCCGATGTCGAAAAGTTGCATGACCGGGCGGTGCAGCTCGACCCCGGGATTTCCATCGCTACCGTCTATCGGACTGTCCGGCTGTTCGAGGAGGCCGGAATTCTCGACCGCCACGATTTCGGCGACGGCCGCTCACGCTACGAAGCCGCTCCCGAAGCGCATCACGATCACATGATCGACGTTGAAAGCGGCACGGTGATTGAATTCGTCGATCCGGAGCTCGAAGCCCTGCAACGCCAGATCTCCGAGCGGCTGGGCTTCCGCCTGGTCGATCACCGCATGGAACTCTACGGCGTCAAGCTGGACCGCAAGGTCGCCCCGCGCGAGGAGTGAATGGCAAGCCTGGTTGCTTCGCCGCCTCCCATATCAGCGGGCGGCTGGCTGCGCATCGCGATCCGGGTGTCCGCAATGCTCGTGTTGCTGGTCGTCTGCGTCCTGCTTTACTACCTTAAACGCATCGGCGGCAGGGAAAATCCGTGGCCGCGGCGGTTTCTGGCCGGGGTTGGCAAGTTAGCAGGCGTGAAGCTGCGCATTTCCGGCGAGCGGGTGATCCGCGGCGAGTTTCTGCTCGCCAATCACGTCAGCTGGATCGACATCCCCGCTCTCGCCGCCACTGCGGGCGCGGCCTTCGTGGCGCATGACGGGCTGTCAGCCAATCCATTTCTGGGCTGGCTATGTGTAATGAACAAGACAGTTTTTATCGCCCGGCATGACCGCACCACTATCCAGCAGCAGATCGAACAAGTCCGCGCGGCGATTCGCGGCACCGGTGCCCTGACGATTTTTCCCGAAGGCACCACCAGCGACGGCACCGGCCTGCTGCCGTTCAAAAGCGCGCTGCTCTCGGCGCTCGAACCGCTGCCGGATGGCGTGGCGGTCCAGCCGGTTCTGCTCGATTATGGACCGGAAGCGGCACAAATCGCCTGGACTGACAATGAGCCAGGACAGTCGAATTTCAGGCGAATCTTGGCGCGGCGGCATCCGGTCGAACTGACGGTCTGCTTTCTGCCACCGCTGTCCGGCACCGATTTGACCAACCGCAAGACCATCGCCGCCGCCGCCCGCAACGCGATGGTCAGGGAACTGCAAGCACGGCGAGGCGGAGCGGACTACCGTGTCGCGTTGTAGCTAAGCTGGGTTTCGTCCAGCTGGAAACCTAACAGCAACTCGAACGACGCACGGGCGACGGCAGCCCGGACGTCGGGCTCGCTTAGCGGATCGACCGCAGCGTCCTGATCGCCGGCCTTGCGCTTTCGCGTGATCCGCTCGCGAATCGCCGCCGGCAGCGTCGCTTCGGACCGGTCGATATAGGCCGAGCCCTGCCCCTTCGCCTGAGCGCGTTCCTGCCCGTCCGCAAAATCCAGTACCACCTGACCAACGCGCTTGGTGACGACCGAAGAACCGCCCCGCAGCACCGAGACGTAATAAGGCAGTGTCACCTGCCGCGCACCGCGGGTGTCGGAGCGGCGACCCAAAACGTCGAACGTCGCGGTTGCATAGACCTTGCCCGAAGCATCCCTGCTGCCGTCGTTGCACTGGGTGCGCAGATTGCTCATCGCCGCAACGACATCGATATCCCCGGCAGTCCTGCCGCCGCCCGCGCGGAACAGGGTGACATCGCCGGTAAAGTCGGGAATCCCGGCTGCCGGGCAGGCGCTCCTGACGGCGGTGATGCCGACGCCCTCATCGACCACTAGCTCTCCGCTGGAGCGGCAGCCGGCTAGAGCTGCGACAATCATGGCAACGGCAATTAACTGGGCGCGGCGTGTCATCATGGCATCCCTGGCTGTCGTGGTCGATGCCCTAGCGGCGTGGGCCGCAAAGCGCTAGAGGCGCAATCATGAATGCACCATTTCCCGAAAGCCGGCCATCGACTGGCCTGTTGCCGCTCAAGCTGCTGGTCGCCTCGCCGCATGGGTTCTGCGCCGGTGTCGACCGCGCCATCGCCATCGTCGAACTGGCGCTCGAGCGTTACGGTTCCCCGGTCTATGTCCGACATGAGATCGTCCATAACCGCTACGTCGTCGATGGGCTGAAGGCCAAGGGCGCCATTTTTGTCGAGGAACTCGACGAAGTACCAGACAGCGCGACGGTAATCTTCTCCGCGCATGGCGTGCCGAAGCAGGTGCCCGCCGCCGCGACGGCCCGCGGCCTCGAATGGCTTGATGCGACCTGCCCGCTGGTGAGCAAGGTCCACCGCCAGGCCGAGCGTCAGATCGAGGCCGGACGCCACATTCTGTTTGTCGGCCACAAAGGCCACCCCGAAGTCATCGGCACCTTTGGCCAGGTGCCGGAGGGGACAATGACGCTGGTCGAAACCCTGGAAGATGTCGCCGCGCTCGACTTCGCCTCGGACGAACCGCTCGCCTTTCTAACCCAGACAACGCTGTCGGTCGATGACACCGCCGACGTCGTCGCGGCGCTCCACCGGCGGTTCCCCGGCATTGCCGGACCAAAGGCGGACGACATCTGCTATGCGACATCCAACCGTCAGGCCGCCGTCAAGGCGATCGCGGCGGATTGCCAGCTGGTGCTGGTGATTGGCGCGCCTAACAGTTCCAATTCGCGGCGGTTGGTCGAAGTCGCCGAGCGCTGCGGCACGAGCGCCCGGCTGATCCAGCGGGCTGCGGAGATCGATCCGGCCTGGCTCGACGGTGTTTCCGTTCTCGGCCTTACCGCCGGCGCATCGGCCCCGGAATCGCTGGTGCGTGAGGTGGCTGCCCGGCTGGGCGAACTGCGCAAGGTCCAAGAGGAAGTGGTCACCACCGCTGAGGAAAACATGGTTTTCAAGCTGCCGCGCCAGCTGGCTGATTAGGCGGCGGCCATGGCGGTTTACACCCAGCTCGGCGCAGAAGCGCTGGCCGAGATTGTCGATGCTTTCGGCGTTGGCCAGTTGCGCTCCGCCAAGGGGATTGCCGAGGGCGTCTCGAACAGCAACTGGCTGATCGAGACCTCGGGCGCGGAAGGCGGCGGCACACGGTTCATTCTCACCATGTACGAGCAGCGCGTCGAGGTCAGCGACCTGCCGTTTTTTCTGGGACTGCTCGACCACCTTGCCGATCACAGCTGCCCGGTCCCGCGAACGATCCACGATACCGACGGCCAGGCGTTCCGCTATTACGACGGCAAGGCGCTGGCGCTGATCGAATTCCTGCCGGGCGTTTCGGTGAGCGCGCCGACGCTGGCCCAGGCGCTTGCGGTCGGCGGTGCGCTCGCGCGCGTTCATCTGGCAGCGGCGAATTTCACTCCGCGGCGCGCCAACGGCCTTGACCTGCGGGAATGGCAAGCGCTGGCGCGAGCTTGCGGGACCGAGGGCCTCGCCTCGATCCACCCCGGGGTGGTGGAGCTCGTCGAGCGCGAATTGGCGCTGATTGCCAGAACATGGCCGGCGGAGTTGCCGCGCGGCATAATTCATGCCGATCTGTTCCCCGACAACGTGCTTATGCTGGACGACACAGTAACCGGCCTGATCGACTTCTACTTCGCCTGCAACGATATCACCGCTTACGATGTTGCCGTGACGCACGCAGCGTGGTGCTTCAGCACCGATGGTTCGCGCTTCGATCCGGCATTGTCCCGGGCCTTGCTGGCGGGCTACAATGCAATCCGGCCGCTAAGCCGGGCGGAGCGCGGCGCACTGCCGCTGCTGGCCCGGGGTGCTGCCATGCGTTTTCTCCTGACCCGGGCTTATGACTGGATGAATACCCCGGCGGGAGCGCTGGTAACCCGCAAGGACCCCATGGCCTTTGCGCGCCGGCTTGAATTTTATGCAAATCCGGCCAATGGCGGTATTTTCTCAACATAATCAAAGGCTGATTCGTTACCTTGAAACGCATCGATATCTTCACCGATGGCGCCTGCAAGGGCAACCCTGGGCCGGGCGGCTGGGGTGCGATCCTGCGAATGGGCGGCCATGAAAAAGAGCTTAGCGGCAGCGAATCTGCGACCACCAACAACCGCATGGAAATGACCGCCGTCATTCGTGCGCTTAATGCGCTGACCGAAAGCTGCGATGTGCAGCTGCATACGGACAGCCGCTATGTCATCGACGGCATGACCAAATGGATCGAGGGCTGGAAGCGCAAGGGCTGGATCAACGCCAGCAAGCAACCGGTGCGCAATGCCGACCTGTGGCACGAGCTGATCGAAGCGGCCCAGCGGCACAACCTTCGCTGGGAATGGGTCAAAGGCCATAATGGCCATGCCGAGAACGAGCGCGCGGACCGCCTGGCCAGCGATGCGGCAAAGTCAGTCGCCAGCACGGGCACCTGATCGGGGCGGACAATACGGGCGGGTTAGACCGTCCTGCGATCAAGGCTTGGATTGGCGAGACCGAAGCGCAAGTTCCCTTTTCGCCACCGGGAACTAAAAGGACCGGATCAGGCGCTGCTTTGGTCGACAACTTCCGCGCCGGGCCCGTTCTTGAGAATCGATTCGATCGCGTTTTTGGCGCTGGCCTTGCTCTTGTAGCCCTCGGTCCAGAAGATCGATTCGGCATTATGGCAAAAATAAGCAACGAATTCCCCGGCTTTGTTCTTCCGGATTTCAAAGCGATGCGCCATGATAACACTCCCTCCGCCCATTTCGGACAAGCAGCACAATAACGTTCGCGCGCCGTTTCGCTAGCGAAACCTTGCCGGCGCGTAGCGCGCGGGATCGATCTCGCCTCCCGTCTCACCCAGCAGCAGCCGCGCCGCCAGCCGCGCGGCCGCCGGCGCGGTTTGGATGCCGAAGCCGCCCTGGCCGGCAAACCAGAAGAACCCTGGCACGTCCGGATCGAAACCAAACACAGGCAGGCGGTCGGGCGCGAAGCTGCGCAGGCCGGCCCATTTGTGCTCCACCCGCTTGATCTGCCAGTCGACCACCGACTCCAGCCGGGCAATGGCCGAGGCGACGTCGAATTCCTCCGGCGCCGCATCGCAGGGGACGCTTGGCGTCTCGTCGTGCGGGCTCAGCCATAGCCGGCCAGCCTCCGGCTTGAAGTAGAAGGTCTCGGCAATGTCGAGCACCAGCGGCAAATCCAGGGGAACGGCGGGAGTTACGCGCAGCTGAGCAATCGTGCGACGAAACGGCGCAATTCCAAGCGGGCGTGCACCGGCGATCTGCGCTACACCATCGGCCCAGGCGCCTGCGGCATCGACGATAATGTCGCAGACCAATTGCTGCCCGTCCGCGAGGGTCAAACACCAGCCCATCGCCTCGCTTCGCGCGCCCGCCACCTGTGCCGAACACCGGATCTCTGCGCCATTGCGCCGCGCCCGGCTCAGATAATGGCGATGCAAGCCGGCGACGTCGATATCGCAGCAGTCGGGCTCAAACGCGCCAAGCGTCCAATCGGTCCGCAGCCCCGGCACCCGCGACGCGATTGTCTCGCGCTCCAGCAACTCGACCCTGACCCCCAGCGCGGCAAAGCGGCTGGCAAACGCAACGAGCCGGGTCGCCTGCCCGGCGCGCGCCAGGGTCAGCGCCCCGCGCGCGGTCAGAAAGCCATGGTCCCTGAGATAGGCTCCCGAAACCGTGGTAAGGGGCTGGACCCCCGGGCCGCCGTAACTTTCCGTCCAGAACGCGGCGGAACGCCCGGTGGCATGATAACCCGGCTGCGGCTCGGCTTCCAGCAAGACCACCTGCGCCGCGCCGGCCAGCTCCGCTGCAAGCGAGGCGCCGGCCATTCCCGCACCGACAATGGCGATGTCGCAGCGCTGCGCCACCGGTGTCACGCAGGTGCCGGAGCGCAGCGGTCGAGGAATTCGTCGATTGCCGCCAGCGCCCGGTCCCGGATTGGGTCTACTTCACGAAGGAGCTCGTGCCGCGCGCCGGAGCCGAACCGGACAAGCTCGGCATGTGGCAGGCGCCGCGCGGCCCGTTCGATCGCGCGATTATCGACCAACCGGTCGCGGTCCGCAGCAAGAATCAGGACCGGCTGTTGTACCCGCTCAAGCAACCCCGGCAGTTGCAGTCCGCGCATCGATCCAAAGGCGCTGGCTACCCAGCCCCAGCTTCCCGGACCCATTGCAATTTCCGGACGCGCTTCGCGCCACCATATCTCGTCGGCATATCTCGGCTCATCCTGGGTGAGCAGGCCGATCCGATCCACTGGCAGGGCGCGCGGCTTTTCGCCCCACTTCCACGCCGCCCGCCGCGGATCACCGATTGCCGCCATCAGCCGCGCGGCGGCATGGATCAGCCCGGCCGGCACGCCATGGTTGCTCAAACCGAGCATTGGCGCGATCAGTACCGCAGCATCCGCACCAATCCGTCCCTCAGCCAATGCTCGCAGCACAAGGTGGCCACCCATCGAATGGCCGAGGATGACGTGCGGCGGCGGCGTCGATAGCTGCCATTGCTGCCAGAAGGCAACGATGTCCTCGATCCAGATCGTGAAGTCGCTGACATGGCCGGTAAGCTCGTCGTGGCCAAGCCTTCCCGAGCCGGCCTGCCCGCGCCAGTCTGCTGCGGTGACCTGCCAGCCCAGCCGGTGCCAGTAGTCGAGCGTTTCGAGATATTTTTCATAGGCGTCCCCGCGCCCGGGGAGGAATAGCAGCGAGCCGCGGCAAGCGCCTGCGGATTGCAGCCAATCGATGCGGCGGACGGCGTGTCCGTCTGGTGCAAGCCAGCGCGACTCGACCGCCTCGCGGGGGATCGCACGGCGGTCGAAGGGGGGATTGGAACTGCGCGGTGCGGACAAGTCTTGCAGGTTCCTAACCCTAATTTCGGCCTCAAGGGGTTGGTTACTTTTTAGTAAGCCCTGAGCGCTACACCGGCTCCCTCGGCTCAGGGGGCTTTCGATGCAAGGCGGATATTTTTCTTACGGGTTGGTCGCGGCATTGGCAATCGCGCTGGTATTTGCCGCCGTCACCGACCTGCGCCGCCGTCAGATCGACAACTGGCTCAATGCCGCGATTGCGCTTGGCGCACCGCTATTCTGGCTGGCGAGCGGACTGTCTCTTGGCGGAGTAGGTATCCAGCTTGCTGTCGCCTTTGCCGCCTTTGCCGTGCTCGCCGGCCTGTTTGCGTTCGGTGCGATGGGCGGCGGCGACGTCAAGCTGCTCACCGCGCTCGCGCTGTGGATCGAGCCTACTGGTTTTCTCAAGCTGCTGATCATCATGGCGCTGCTGGGCGGCCTGCTCACTATCGTATGCGGCGCCTGGCACATTGCCCGGCGCAACAAGGGCAAGATTGC
>JANLQW010000043.1:0-31958 GCA_031368085.1 Novosphingobium sp.
GAGCAGGCGATTCTCGGCCTGCGCAGGGAGCTTAAGCTGTTCGCCAATCTGCGGCCCGCCAAAGTGTTCGAGGGACTCGAGGACATGTCGACGCTCAAGCGCGAAATTGCCTTGGCGATCGATCTGTTGATCATCCGCGAAGCGAACGGCGACGTCTATTTCGGCGAGAAGGCCATCCGCACCCTGCCGGACGGCCGCCGCGAGGGCTATGACATCATGTCCTATGCCGAGGATGAGGTGCGCCGCATCGCCCATGTCGCTTTCCGCTCGGCGATGGGCCGGGGCGGCAGACTGTGCTCGGTCGACAAGGCCAATGTGCTGGAAACCTCGCAGCTGTGGCGCGACGTGGTAATTGAGGTTTCGGCCGAATATCCCGACGTCGAACTCAGCCACATGTATGCCGACAATGCTGCGATGCAGTTGGTCAAGAACCCCGGCCAGTTCGACGTGATGGTCACCGGCAATATGTTCGGCGACATCCTTTCCGATCTGGCCAGCATGTGCGTCGGCTCGATCGGCCTGCTCGCCTCCGCCGCGATGGGGGAGGGCAGCTTCGGTCTGTACGAGCCGATCCATGGTTCCGCGCCCGATATCGCCGGTCAGGATATGGCCAATCCGATGGCGACGATCCTTTCGGCGGCGATGCTGCTCCGCCACAGTTTCGCGCTTGAGGCGCAGGCAATGCGGATCGAGGCTGCGGTGGCGCAGGCGCTGGCCGATGGCATCCGCGGGCGTGACCTCGGCGGCAGCCACGGCACCGCGGCCATCGGCGATGCCGTGCTCGCCCGGCTGTGACGACCGTGAAGCGCTGATGCGCAAAACCGCCGAAGGTGTCCAGCCGCGCCCGGCGCTCGCGGTCGAGCCGGTCGCCCGGCCGCTCGAACTTGCGATTGTTCTGCCGACACTCAACGAGCGAGCGAACCTGCGCTCGCTGGTTGATCGGCTTGACGCCGCGCTGGGCGATATCCACTGGGAAGCGATCTTCGTCGATGACGACAGCCCCGATGGGACGGCGGACGAACTTCGCGCGATCAACGGGCAAGACCCGCGCATCCGGGTGATCCAGCGCATCGGCCGGCGCGGCCTCGCTTCGGCGGCGATCGAAGGAATGTGCGCCACCGCCGCCCCGGTGGTGGCAGTGATGGACGCAGATCACCAGCACGATCCGGCGCTGCTGCCGCGAATGCTGGCGGCCGTGCAAAGCGGTGACTACGATCTTGCCTACGCCTCGCGGTTTGGCGAGGGCGCGAGTACCGATGCCTGGAACCGGCCCGACCGGGTCAAGGCCTCGGGCTTCGCCAACGCACTGGCCCGCAAGGTGACCGGCGTACAGCTCTCCGACCCGATGAGCGGCTATTTCATGCTGCGCGCGGAAACCTTGCGGGCCGATGCCCACCGCCTCTCGGGCGTCGGCTTCAAGATCCTGCTCGACATCCTGGCGACGGTCGACAAGCCGCTCAGGGTCAAGGAATTTCCGCTGAATTTCTCAGCGCGGGCCGAGGGCGAAAGCAAGCTGGACCGCACCGTGGTGTTCGAGTTCCTCGTCGGCCTTTACGACAAATGGCTCGGGCGGATCATTCCCACCCGCTTCGCCCTTTTCGGCACCATTGGCGCGGTCGGCGTGGTCGTCCACATGGCGGTGCTGGCGACATTTCTCTCGATCTTCGGCGGCTCGTTCAAGGGCAATCTGGTGTCCGCGTTCGAGCTGGGCCAGACCGTCGCGGCGATTGTTGCCATGACCTTCAACTTCGTGCTCAACAACGCGCTGACCTATGCCGACAAGCGGCTGATCGGCCTGATCCCGCTATTGCGCGGCTGGGCCAAATTCGGGCTTACCTGTTCGGTCGGCCTGCTGGCCAACGTCGGCGTTGCCGCAGTGCTGGTCCGCTTCGGCTTCCACGAATACCCCGCGGCGATCTCCGGCATCATCATCGGCTCGGTGTGGAACTTCGCGCTGAGCTCGCGCTTCGTGTGGGGGCGTTACTGACCGCGCGATGCGGCCCCAGGCTGCGATCCCGGGAGGATCGGGCTGCATCTAAACCGGCAGGCCCCAGCGCCGCCCGATCCACATCAGCAGCAGATACCCCGCCATCGCCATCAACGTCCCGCCCAGCAGCGATGGCGCGAAACCTGCCCCCCGGCGCAGCAGGACAATCATCAAAGCGAAGGCCGGCAGCGAGGCGATGACGTAAAGCGCGGTGCCCGTCAGGAAGTCCGCAGCGCGCGCCGGATCATGCGTTTCGCGCCACAGCCAGACGAGCGCCAGCATCGCCATTGGAGCCGCGTCCGGCTCTGATGTTGCTGGCTGATGCATGCAGATATCCAAGTGCGGTGCGGCGACGCAAGTCAATGCCGGTTGCGGGTCGGATGCGCTTTTGCATGCTTGCCGGCGTCGTTCCAAATTTGCATTCGTCGGCGCGCTCAGGCGGTCTTGGCGACCGGGCTGCACTGCAGTAGAGTTGGCCGCGATATGACCGATGCGCACTATCTCGCCGGACGGCTGTTGCTGGCCATGCCGGGTATGGGCGACCCGCGTTTCGACCACGCCGCGATCGCGATGTGCGTGCATGACGAGAACGGGGCCTTCGGCATCGGCATCAGCCACCTTCGCACCGGGATCACAGTTCACGGGCTGCTCAAGGAGCTCGGCATCCCGCCGGGCGTTGGGCCCGATGGTCCGGTCCATCATGGCGGACCGGTCGAGCCGGGGCGGGGCTTCATCCTGCATTCCTCCGACTGGTCGGGGGAGGGGACGCTGGAAGTGGAACCGCTTTGCGCGGTCTCGGCCTCGCTCGATATTCTCCGCGCCATAGCCGAAGGCCGGGGTCCGCGCCACTGGCTGATCGCGCTGGGCTATGCCGGTTGGGGCCCCGGCCAGCTCGAAAATGAGATGCGACATCACGGCTGGTTTGCTGCGGAGGGCAGGAGCGACATTCTGTTCGAATCGCCTGCCGAGGCGCGCTGGGTGGCAAGCTGGCGGGCCGAAGGCATCGATCCAGCACTACTGGCGAGCGAAACCGGCAGAGCCTGATGCGGGCGGCGTCTCGCGATGCCGCGAAATCGCTTTACCCGACCGGCTATAACACGCTGGTTGAAGAGAATACCACGCCAACCCCACCTTGGGTTACAGCGCCACGCGGGGTCAGGCCGGGCGGAACAACATGGCGTCGCCGTTCATGCAATAGCGCTTGCCGGTCGGCTTCGGCCCGTCATTGAACACATGGCCGAGATGCCCGCCGCAACGCGCGCAAAGCACTTCGGTGCGGGGCATGCCGACGTCCCAGTCGGTCGCAGTGGCGATCGCGCCGGGCAACGGCCGCCAGAAGCTCGGCCAGCCGGTGCCGCTCTCGAATTTGGTGTCCGAGGAATAAAGCGGATTGCCGTCGGCGGCGCAGACGAAAGTGCCCTTGCGGTGCTCGCGGTTCAGCGGCGAGGTGCCTGGCCGCTCAGTGCCTTTCTGGCGCAAGATGGCAAATTGCTCCGAGGTCAGCCGCCGCCGCCATTGGTCCTGACTATAGCGAACGGGGTAAGCCTTCGCCTCGGCAGGGCCGCTGCCGCAACCGGCCATCAACGGTAGTGCCGCACTGGCACCGAGCCAGGCGAGAAAGCTGCGGCGGGGCAGGGACGAATGCGGCAATGACGATACCTTCCGGAACAGACTGAAATGCCCTGTCCGGAAAGATCGGGATTGCCTCGGCAAATTCAATGGGCGGTCAGCTTGGCAGGGCCTTGCGCCGGGCAAACCAGCGCCGTTTGGGCCTGCCGTTGCCCGCCGCCCCCGATTGCATCACCACGGTGCGGAACAGCCGCGCGCCAGTCCGGATGATCAGCCCGATGCACAGCACTTGCCAGGCGAAAGCGGCCACGTGCGGCCATAGCGCCGGGTCCTGCGCGGCGCGCGCCATCATCGCATAGGGCGAGCTGAACGGGACGATGATGGCGATCATCTCGTACATGCTGCCCGGCGCGGCGACAGCGAAGCTGGCGAGGAAGAAGAATACCAGCTGCAAGAACGTGACGGGCATCGACAGGGTCTGCACTTCGCGCACCGTCGCCGCCATTGAGCCGATGGTCAGGAACAGCGCGCCGACCAGCAAATAGGCCATCGAGAAATAGGCGACGCCCATGGCGATAAACATCGGCCAGCCGACCGCCGGCTGCGGCAATGACGGCAGGCTCTGTCCGGCGACCAGAACGAAGATACCCGCCGCGCTGGCCCACACGGCGATGCCGACGAAGGAAATCGCCAGCATGGCGAACAGCTTGCCCAGGAACACCGCGTCCATCGGGATCGCAGCGGCAAGAATTTCGATGATCTTGTTGCCCTTTTCCTCGACCAGATTGGATAGCACCATGCCGGCCAGCAGCATGGTCAGGAGGAACAGCAGCAGCTGTGTGCCCTGGGCGGTAACCACGCGTCCGCGTTGCTCCTGCGCCGTGCTGGATGCGGTGCGCGACAGGACGACTTGCGGATAGGCTTGCGGCGCACGGCCAAGCGCCTGGGCCGACAGCATCGAAACCGGGCCCTGCCATTGTTCGATCAGGCGTTGCGTGCCCGTTAACCGCGGCGCTGCCGGGCTGCCGGTGACGATGGCTGCGAGATTTCCCCGTTTGGCGGCCAGGGCGGCCACAGGGTCGAAACTTTCATCGCGCCTCAATTGCTTTACAACAGTGAGCTCCGGCAAGCCGCCGCCCATGCGCGGCGCCAGCGCCGCACGCGCCGCCTTCATCGCGTCGATGTCGGCCGCCTGCATGGCGATGCCCAGCTGCGGCTGCACCGTGCTCTCCTGCACGCGTTGGCCAATACCGCCGGCAAAGCCGCCGACCAGCACAGGGAACAGCGGGCCCAAAAGGAAGAAAATGAAGCTGCGGCTGAACAGGATCGCCGTAAAATCGCGCCTTGCAATTACGTAGGCAGCGGCGAGGGTGGAGAGGCGTCCGCTGGTTCTCAGGCCGGTCATCGCCTCTGCTCCTCGATCTTTTCCTCGGCCAGCGCCCTGGCGGCCGCTTCTCCGGCAATGGCGACAAAGGCATCGTGCAGGCCGGCGCGTTCGATCGAAAGGGACAGAATGCCGGCGTCGCCTTCGATCAGCGCACGTAGCAGCGGTTCGATCCCGCTGTCGGGCAACGAGAACAGCCAGAACTTGGCCTCATGACGGACATCGGCCGGCAGCGCGCGGCGCCACGGTCCGTCCCGCTCGCGTGTCTCGAGGCGCACTTGCGGCCGGATGCGGTCGCGGGCGACATCGACCGGGCCGGCGAACGGCACCTTGCCGCCGGCGATGATCGCCACCGCGTCGCACAGCCGTTCGGCATGGGCGATGACATGGGTCGAGAAAATCACCGTCGTCCCCTTCGCCGCCAGCCCGCGGATCATGCCTTCAAGCCTGCCCTGGTTAATCGCGTCGAGCCCGGAGAACGGCTCGTCGAACACGAGCAGACGCGGCTCGTGCACCAGCGTGCCGAGCAGTTGCACCTGCTGCGCCATGCCCTTGGACAGCTGGCGGATCTGGCGGTCGGCGGCATAGCCAAGGCCCTGCTCTTCGAGCAGCTGGCGGCCCCGTCTGCGCCCTTCGGCCAGTGGCAGTCCGCGCAGCGCGCCGATGAAGGCGATCGCCTCATAAGCCTTCATCGAAGGATAGAGGCCGCGCTCCTCGGGCAAATAACCGATCGCGTGGGCGACATCGTGCGGGCGCTCGGCTCCGAGTATCCGGCGATAGCCCGCATCGGGATCGATGATGCCGAGCAGCATCCGCAGAGTGGTCGTCTTGCCCGCGCCGTTGGGGCCAAGAATGCCGTAGATCGCGCCTTCCGGCACCGACAGATCGACACCATCGACCGCAGTGAAGCCGTCAAAGCGTTTTACCAGTCCGCGAGCTTCGATGGCGAGGGGGGGTGTTGAAACGCTAGACGCGTTGTCCGCCACTCGCCAATCTCCTAAGTCCAATTTCATGAGCGATGCGATTAACCTTGTCCGGTGAACGGGAGCAACAGCAAGTTTGGTTAACGAGGCGGATATCAACGGTTTGAAGGCGGATCTCGCGGAGGAAGCGAAGCGGCTGGGCTTCACCGTGATCGGCATTGCGCCGGCAGCGGAAGATGCGGTTGCCGCCGCGCGGCTGGGCGATTGGCTCGGCGGGGGGATGCACGGCGCTATGGCCTGGATGGAAAGCCGCGCCCAACACCGCCGCAGTCCGCAGGGCCTGTGGCCCGAAGCGCGCAGCGTGATTGCGCTGGGCATGAGCTATGCGCCCGCCGCCGATCCGCTGGCGCTGGCAGCGCATGGCGAGGTCGGCCGGATATCCGCCTATGCGCAAGGCGCGGATTATCACGATGTGGTTAAAAAGGCGCTCAAGGCGCTGGCCCGCTGGCTCATTGAGGCGGCACGGCGGCGCGGGCTGGGGGAGGCAGGGGTTAAGGTCTTCACCGATACCGCGCCGGTGATGGAAAAGCCGCTGGCGGCGGCGGCGGGGCTGGGCTGGCAGGGCAAGCACACCAATCTCGTCAGCCGGGAGCATGGCTCATGGCTGTTCCTCGGTGAAATCTACACCACGCTTGAGCTTTTGCCCGATGCGCCGGAAACCGACCATTGCGGCTCGTGCAACGCCTGTCAGACCGCCTGCCCTACAGACGCCTTTCCGGCACCCTACCGGCTCGATGCCCGGCGCTGCATTTCCTATTTGACGATCGAGCACAAGGGACCGATTCCGCAGGAATTTCGCAAGGCGATGGGCAACCGGATCTATGGCTGCGACGATTGCCTGGCAGTGTGTCCGTGGAACAAGTTCGCCGCTGAAGCGCAGGCGATCCGCGCCTTCCTGCCGCGCGCCGAACTGGCCGCGCCGCGCCTTGGCGACTTGCTGGCGCTCGACGATGCGCGCTTTCGGCGGCTGTTCTCCGGCTCGCCGATCAAGCGGATCGGACGGGACCGGTTCGTGCGCAACTGCCTGATCGCGGCGGGCAACAGCGGCGATGCGGGGCTGATGGACCAAGTGACAGCGCTGATTGGCGATTCGGACGAAACGGTGGCCGAGGCGGCGCGCTGGGCGTCATCCGAGCTCAATTCCTCTCCATTTTCACGAACTGCAAATGGGGAGGTGGCAGACGCCGCGGGCGGCTGACGGGGGGGTAATGACGCACCGCCAAACCCCTCCACCACCGGCTTCGCCGGCGGTCCCCCTCCCCATTTGTCCTGCGGAAAATTGGAGACGAATTAAGCTCACAGCAGCTCCTTGAGCGGGACGCTCGCATCCGCCAGCCTTGCCGGATCGGGCGATGCCTTCGCCTCCACCAGCTTGCGGCCCTGAACGTAATCCTTGACCATGTTGACGCAGTCGAGCGCGATCACCCGGCCGTGCTTGAGGTAAACAACGGAAAACGACCGCTCATCGGGATTGCCGCGCAGCACAGTGGCATCGTAGCCGACCGACAGACCGGCGGTCTGCAGCCGCAAATCAAACTGGTTCGACCAGAACCACGGAAAGGCGTGATACGGCCTGGGATCGCCGCAGATCGACTTGGCGACGCAGGTGCCCATGTCGTTGGCGTTCTGCACCGATTCGACCCGCATGACCGTGCCGCCGGCGTAGTCAGCGGAGAACGCGGCGCAGTCGCCGATGGCGTAGACATCGGGAAGCGACGTGCGGCAGAATTCGTCAATATCGACGCCGTTGCCGCCCGCCGCGCCCGCCAGGAGCAGCGGGCCGACCGCAGCGACGATGCCGATGCCGACGATCACCGCGTCGGCGGGGATTACCGTGCCGTCACCAAGCCTCACTCCTGAAACCCGGCCGATACCTTCCAGCGCTTCGATCGCTACCCCGGTGCGCAAATCGACGCCGTGGGCGCGGTGTTCCGATTCGTAAAAGGCAGACAGCTCCGGCCCGGCGACGCGTGCCAGCACTCGTGGCAGGGCTTCGAGCAATGTCACCTGGCAGCCCAGCTTGGTCAGCACGGCGGCTGCCTCCAGCCCGATATAGCCGCCGCCGATGACGACAATTTTGCCCACACCGCCATCGATCTCGCCCATCAGCCGGTCGCAATCCTCGCGGGTGCGCACCGGGTGGACGCCGGCGAGATCGGCCCCGGGACAGGATAGCTTGCGGGGATCGCCGCCGGTGGCCCAGACCAGCGAGCCATAGCCGAACCGCGACCCGTCCGAGAGCGTCAACTGACGTGCCTTCGGATCGACTGCGGTTACTTCCGTGCCGAGCAGCAGGTTGATGTCCTTTTCCCCCCAGAACGCGGGGGGCCGGATGTAGAGCCGGTCGAACGTCTTCTCGCGGGCGAAATATTCCTTGGAGAGCGGGGGGCGTTCATAAGGCGGATCGGGTTCGCGCCCGATCATGGCGATACTGCCAGTGAATCCGTTATGGCGCAGGGCGATGGCGCATTGCGCCCCGCCGTGCCCTGCTCCCACGATGACCACGTCAGCCTGCGTCATGGGCATCCGATTGGCCAGATTTAAGCTAAGGTCAATGCCTTGGCGCCATTCACCGCGCCAGCAAGTTGCGCGCCTGCCCGGCTATCTGCGCCAGCATAGCCGGCAAAACCGTGACGCTGGCCCGCGCGCGGCCGACCATGGCGCTGAACTGCCGCACGGCATCGGCATGGCGTTCGGCCCATCCGGCAACGGCTGCGAGCAGATCGGGTTTGGCGGAGGAGCCCTTGCGCTCGGCCAGGCGACTGAGGAAATCGAGCCGGATCTGCTGCAAATCGCGCGCCAGCCCGGCGACCAGCAGCCGTTCCCACGGGTCGGCCGGCCGAAGATGCGCCGCCGTGCCTTGCACCCAGTCGAGCCCCAGCCGCATGCCGACATCGGCAAAGGCGCGGGTCAGGGAGGGAGCATCGATTTTCGTGTCCCGCGCGAGACTGGCGAGGCCGACAGCCCCGTCGAGATCGCCGAGATGGGTGACGATCGCCGACTCACGCTGAGGTGCGCCCACCGCAGCCAGTTCCGCGCAAAGTCGCCGCGATTGCGCCAGCGCCTCGCCGCCAAGCAGCTCGCCCGCAGTCTCCGACAATTGCCGCACGCCGGGCTCGAGTTCGGCTATCAGCACGGACGGCGCATTCATGCCAGCACCGGCACGCAGCAGATCGGCCATATGCAAGCGCAGCGCCGATGCCGAGCGGCGCAGCAGTAGCAGGCGGGCGGCCTCCGGCATCGCGGTGGTTTCGAGCGCCCGCCACACCGGCGCCATGCCAAACAATCGCTCGGCGGCGACGAAGGCGCTGGTCACCTGGGCGAGGGTTGCGCCCTCCTCCTCGACCAGCTCGAAGGGGTGGATCATGCCGATGCGGTTGACCATGCGGTTCGCCAGCCGTGTCGCGATGATCTCGCGGCGCAGGCGGTGGCCGAGGATATCGCGTTTGTATTTGCTACGCATGGCGGCGGGAAAGGCGGCGAGCAGCTCCGTTTCCAGCCCGGGATCATCGGGCAGACGGCTGTTCTCGATCGCGTCCTGCAGCGCCAGCTTGGCGCTGGAAAGCAGCACCGCGAGTTCGGGGCGGGTGAGACCCAGCCCGTCGGCGGCGCGGCGCAGCAATGCCTCGTTATCGGCCAGGCCTTCGGTCTTGCGGTCGAGCTGGCCGCGCTCTTCGAGCATGTCGATCAATCGCAAATAGGAACCAGAAGAAGTCGGCCCGCCCATCCGGGCGATCGACAGCGCCAGCGCCTGCAAGCGGTTGTCCTCGAGCACCAGTTCGGCGACGTCGCCGGTCATCGCCACGAGCAGCTTGACCCGCGCCGGCTCCGACAGCCGCCTGTCGCGCTTTGCCGAGGCCAGCGCGATCTTGATGTTCACCTCTTTGTCGGAGCAATCGACCCCGGCGGAGTTGTCGATGAAATCGGTGTTGATCCCGCCATTGTGCAGCGCGAATTCGATGCGGCCAGCCTGGGTGCAGCCGAGATTGGCGCCCTCACCGATGACTTTGGCGCGGATTTCCTCGCCGTTGACCCGCAGCGCATCGTTGGCCGGATCGCCGACCTGGATGTTGTTTTCAGTTTCGGCCTTCACATAGGTGCCGATGCCGCCAAACCACAGGAGATCGACGGGGCTCATGAGGATCGCCGAAATCAGCGATACCGGATCGATGTTGTCTCCCTCAATGCCCAGAACGGCGCGCGACGGGGCGCTCATCGGAATGATCTTCAGGCTGCGCGGGAAAACCCCTCCGCCTTTGGACATCTGCTTCCGGTCGTAATCGTCCCAGCTCGATCGCGGCAGGGCGAACAGCCGGCTGCGTTCGGCCCAGCTCTTGGCGGGATCGGGATCGGGGTCGATGAAAATGTGCCGGTGATCGAAGGCGGCGACCAGCTTCACCGCCTTCGACAGCAACATGCCATTGCCGAAGACATCGCCGGACATGTCGCCGCACCCGGCGATGCATACCGGCTCACTCTGCACATCGACGCCCATCTCGAGGAAATGCCGCTGTACCGATAGCCAGGCGCCGCGCGCGGTGATGCCCATGGCCTTGTGGTCATAGCCCTTGGACCCGCCGCTGGCGAAGGCGTCGTCGAGCCAGAAATCCGCTTCGGCGGCAATGGCGTTGGCGGTGTCGGAATAGGACGCGGTGCCCTTGTCGGCGGCGACGACGAAGTAGGGATCGTCGCCGTCGCGGATCACCATGCCGGCGGGATGCACAATTTTGCCGCCGGCGATATTGTCGGTGAGCGACAGCAGGGCGCGGATGAAGGTCTGGTAGCTCGCCTTGCCTTCGGCCAGCCAGCCGTCACGGTCCTGCGCCGGGTGGGGGAGGCGCTTGGGATAGAAGCCGCCCTTGGCCCCGGTTGGCACGATCACCGCGTTTTTTACCCGCTGCGCCTTCATCAGCCCGAGCACTTCGGTGCGGAAGTCGTCGCGCCGGTCGGACCAGCGGATGCCGCCGCGCGCCACCGGGCCGGCGCGCAGATGGATGCCCTCGACCTGGGGCGAGTAAACGAAGATCTCGCGCCAGGGCAGCGGCTTCGGCAGGCCGGGGATGGCGGAAGAATCCAGCTTGAAGGCCAGAGCCGCCTCGCCTGCGGGGACAAACGCATTGGTCCGCAGGATCGCGTCGACAAGCGCGCGGTACTGGCGGAGCAGCCGGTCGTCGTTGATCGCCGCGACGCGCGACAGGCCCTTGGTCATCGCCCGGCTGGCGGCGGCTTCGCCCGCTGTACGGTCGCCGGTAAAGGCGGGATCGTGACGCGCGGCGAAGAGGTCGAGAATGGTGCGGGTGACGTCGGGCGCCAGTTGCAGCGCATCGACCACGGTGGGGATGCCGAAGCCCATGCCGGCTTGCCGCAGATAGCGATACCAGGCGCGCAACCAGTTGGCTTGCCGCGTCGTCAGGCCGCTGGCGATAACCAGGCGGTTAAACGCATCGTCTTCCGCCGCGCCGTTGAGCACGGCGGCAATGGCAGCCTCGATGGCGGCTGCGTGGGCGATGAGATCGTCTGCGGGGCGGCCCTTGGGTGGAATCAAAAGGAAATCGTGGATCGCCCCCAGCCGCCCGGCGTCCAGCGCGGTCGGGACATCCTCAATCACCCGGAAACCGAAATTTTCCAACGCCGGCACCGCGTCCGACAGCGCCATCGCGCTGCTGTGCTGATAGAGCTTGAGCCGCAGCCGGTCGGGCGGATCGCCGGCCATGCGGTGCAGCCGCGCGTCGCGCCGGGGTGCGCCGGCCAAGTCATCGCCCGACAGGCGGCGCAATCGGTGAATGTCAGCGGCGGCATCAGCCGGGCCGTAGAGGCTGCGATAGGCCAGCGGGAAGGCGTCGGCATAGCGCGCGGCGATGGCGGCAGCGCGGGATCCCTCCTCGCCCGATGCGAGTTCGGCCTCGACCGCTTTGGACCAGCCGCGCACCATCGCCTGCAATTGCAGATCGAGCGCGGCTTCATCGGGCGCGCCGCCGCCGTCCCTGATGTCGATCACGAAACGCAGCAGCGCCAGATTGCCGCCTTCGATCTCCAGCCCCCAGTCGAGCACCTGGCCCTGCGCGGCGGTTTCCAGCATCAGCTGGATTCGCTGCCGCAAATCGGTCGACACGGCATCGCGCGGCAGCCAGACGAACGCGAACAGATGGCGCTCGAGCGGCGCGCGCACCAGCACGAGTCTGGGTCGGGGGCGATCGACCAGACTCATCATGCTTGTTGCAACGCGTTCGAGATCGGCATCGCCGAGTCCGATCAGCAGATCGTGGGGCAGGGCTGTCAGCGCATGCACCAGGCCTTTGCCGGCATGGCCCGCCGGATCGAACCCGAGCTTATCCATCAGTTCGGCAAGCTCGGCGCGCATTAGCGGCACCTGCTCGGGCGGCGCAGCGAGAGCGGCGCTGGTCCAGACCCCGGCATGGACCGACAGCGCGGTGAGCGTACTGCCTTCGAAAACCGGCACCAGGAACAGATCGAGCGGCACCCGGCGGTGGACATGGCTGGCGTGATTGGACTTGACGATCAGCAGCCTCCGGGCCGCAGCACCCTTTTTCGCGCGGCGCTCGAACCAGTGGAAGGCGCGGTCATAGCTGGCGGGGGCGAGCAGGGCCTTGGTGCTCTTGCGGCAAATGCCGAGCGCGCGGGTCTGGCTGCCGTCGCGCCGGCGCACGACATGGCCAAGCTGGGTCAGCATGCCGTCCCGCAGCCAGCGTAGCAGTTCGGCGCCTTCGCTTGTCCCGAGAGCAACAGCGTCGGCGGCCATCGCCGCCTGTAGTTTCGGCCAGTCGGTGACAGCGGCGCGGACATCCTCCAGCGCAACCTCCAGCGCTGCTCGCAGCTGGCTGCGCTTCCGGGCGTCGGCGCGCGCGGTCTCAATGTAGACCATCGATTCGCGGGGTTCGCCGTTGCCGTTGGCAGCGGCCACAGCGGTCAGCCGGCCGTCGGCATCGCGGCGCACGGCCAGCACGGGATGAAGCAGCCGGTCGATGGTGAGGCCTTGGGCGGCAATTGCGGCAGCAATCGAATCGACAAGGAACGGCATGTCGTCGTTGATTATGGCAATCCGCATCAGCCGTTCGCTCACAGCGCCGGGTACCGTTTCGAT
The DNA here is from genome assembly GCA_031368085.1 of Novosphingobium sp. Classification (GTDB taxonomy): domain Bacteria; phylum Pseudomonadota; class Alphaproteobacteria; order Sphingomonadales; family Sphingomonadaceae; genus Novosphingobium. Next base: position 13,026 of record JANLQW010000043.1, read on the forward strand.
GGCAATGGCGGGCGCGAATCCTCGTCGCTGCTCCGCGGCCGTCCAGACATAGCGGGCGGCGTCGGCTAGCCTGGCGCTGGTGAAGGGCGTATCGCCGGGCAGTTGCGATTCCGTCAGGCACGCAGCAATCGCGGGGGCAAGGCTACGCTCCGACCGGTCTGGCTTGCCCTGGCTCATGTCACCCTCCCTGTTATCCCCGCACAGCAGGTAAACCGATATAGTTGAGAATGTTCCAAGCTACGCCTTGGTGCTCCTGCGTAGTATCAGCGCAAGGCGTCCATCGCCATCTCCAGCGAGCGGCGCCGCGCCGCCGGATCCCAGATGGTGCCGCCGAAAATAAGCTCGTCCGCGCCGGTGCGCTCGATGAAGCGGAGCACACCTTCGCGTACCGTCGCCGGACTGCCTATGGCGCTGGCCTCGCGCATGCTGTCAATCATCGCGCCGGCCGCAGGCGGCAGGGATTCGCGGTAGCCGGGGATCGGCGGGCGCAGTCTGCCCGGCGTGCCCGTGCGCAGCGCGACGAAGCTCTGGTCCATCGAGGTGGCGAGCAGCGCGGCTTCCTCGTCGGTGTCGGCGGTAATCACGGTCATGCCCGCCATGACATGCGGCTGGGCGAGCGTTTCAGACGGCTGGAAGTGCTCGCGATAGACCTGTAGCGCCTGGTCGAGCTGCGCCGGGGCGAAGTGCGAGGCGAAGCCGAACGGCAGGCCGAGATGCGCGGCGAGCTGGGCGCCGAACAGGCTTGATCCAAGGATCCACATCTCCACGGCCGCGCCAAGCCCCGGCGAGGCAGTGACCGCCAGCGGCGGGGTGCCGGCAAAGCGCGCCTGCAGTTCGATCACATCGCTCGGAAAGCTCTCGGCGGCGCGCATCAGATCCTTGCGCAGGGCCTGGGCGATCCGGCTGTCGGCGCCGGGCGCCCGGCCGAGGCCAAGGTCGATCCGCCCGGGGAACAGCGCGTCGAGCGTGCCGAACTGTTCGGCGATGACGAAGGGATTGTGGTTGGGCAGCATGATCCCGCCCGCGCCGATGCGGATCGTCGAGGTGGCCTGGCCGACATGCGCGAGCACGACCGAGGTCGCCCCGCCGGCGATGCCTTCCATGCCATGATGCTCGGCCACCCAGAAGCGCCTGTAGCCCGCCGCCTCCGCCGTCTTCGCCAATTGCGCGGTTTCGCTGAGCGCCTCGGCAATGCTGCCGCCTTCGCGCACGGGGACGAGGTCGAGGACCGATAGCGGGATCATGGCACCTTGCTAGCAGGTCCGCCGAGTTGCGCCAGATAGGTGCGGGCGGTTGTTGCCGCTTCGCTGGTCGGCGCGGCGGCGATAACCGACTGCCAGCTCTTGCGTGCGGCCTCATTGCGGCCCGCGAGAACGGCGATGACCCCGGCCTCGAGCCCAATCTCCGGATCGGTGGGCGCCAGCGTCGCGGCGGTGACGATCTGTGCCTGCGCCTCGGCGAGCTTGCCTTGCCGGCGCGACAGCGTTGCCGAGAGCAGCCAGCCGAGCGAATTATTCGCCGCCGCGCCGCGAGCTTCCGCCAGGGCTTTGGCTGCGTCGGCATCGCGCTTTAGCGCAACGAGGGCGCGGGCGCGGTCAATAGCGATTTCGCCCGACAGCCGCACGTCACCCGCCTTCGCCGCATCGGCCTGCGCAAGATCGAGTGCGGCGAGCGCCCGGTCGGCAGCCTGCCCGGCCAGCGCCGCGTTTCCGCCCATGCCGCCCAATTGCGCGCGCCGGGCGTAGTCACTTGCCGCAGCAGCATCGCGGGCCGCCAGAAACGCCGTTTCCGCCTCCCCCCATTCGCCGCGCCGGCTGTGTGCCGCCCCCAGGCACTGGTTGGGCTCGACCTGGGTGGTGCCCTTGACCACAGTCAGCCAGGCCTCGGCCTCTTCGATCGCGTCGGTGGGGCTGGCTTCGGCATCGTCGAGACAGGCCTGCAGCCGGCTTTGCGGTAGCGGCCCGGCTGGCGGTTTGACCGCCGGTCTGCGGCGCTCAACCGGCGGCGGCGGCGCGCCGGGCGGCACGAACGGCCCGACTTGTGCCAGCATCGGGGCGAGGAGGGCAAGGATCAGCGACATCGGCAGGAGCTCCGTTCAGTCTGGCCCCGCAAGCTCGGCGACAGCGCGCAGCAGCAGCGCAATATCGGCATCGCGCGAGAGGCGGTGGTCGCCGTCCTTGATCAGCGCGACCTGCACATCGGCTGAACGCAGACTTGCCGCCAGTCGCAACGAGACCTCCCACGGCACGTCGGGATCGGCCTGACCGTGGAGAAGCCGGACCGGGCATAGAATCGCAATCTCACTATCCAGCAGGAGATTGGCCTGTCCGTCCGCCCAGAAACCGGGGAAGGTGGGTGTGGGCTGCGGGCCGTAGGCGTTTTCCTCAAGCACCGCCTCGCCTGCCAGCAACTCGGCCTGCTGCTCATCGCTATAACCCCAGGCGGTGAAATCAGGCGCGGGGGCGATGCCGATCAAGCCGGCGACCCGGCCCGGGGGCAGCGCCAGCGCGCACAGCAGCATCAGCCAGCCGCCCATCGAGGAACCGATAAACACCACCGGGCCGGGACAATGGGCTTCGACTAGCGCCAGGACTTCCTCGCGCCAGCGGCTGAGCGTGCCATCGGCAAAGTCGCCGGAACTTGCCCCGCAGCCTGAATAGTCGAGCAGCAGGCAGGCGCGCCCGTGCTCTACCGCCCAGTCGAACACCGCGCACGCCTTGGCTCCGGCCATGTCGGACATATAGCCGGGCAGAAACACCAGCAGCGGGCCTTTACCGGGAGTCATGCGGTAGGCGACGCGCCGGCCATCGGGCAGCGTGTGGAAGCGGGTTTCGGTCATGGCCCCATGCATGCGGTTATTCGCCCGGACCGGCAAGAGGTTGAGGCGCGCGCTTCCCCCCGCTAAGGGGCGTCCCATGTCAGACATGTTCAAGATCAGCCTGCCCGATGGTTCGGCCCGAGAAATGCCCGCCGGGTCCACCCCTGCCGATGTCGCCGCCGCGATCGGCCCTGGCCTCGCCAAGGCGGCGCTGGCGGCGCGGGTCGATGGCGAGCTGGTCGATCTCAGCCATCCGTTCACCGGCGATGCGCGCCTCGCGCTGGTCACCGCGCGCGACGAGGTCGAGGCGCTGGAGCTCGCCCGCCACGATTACGCGCATGTGCTGGCCGAGGCGGTGCAGGGGCTGTTTCCCGGCACCCAGATCACGTTTGGGCCATCGACCGACGACGGCTTTTACTATGACTTCGCGCCGAAAGACCGCCAGTTTACCGAAGAAGACCTGCCCGCAATCGAGGCGGAAATGCGTCGGATCATTGCCGCCGACAAACCCTTGCGCCGCGAGGTTGTCAATCGCGACGTGCTGATCGCCAAATGGCGCGGCGCGGGCGAAAGCTTCAAGGCAGAATGGGCGGCGGAACTGCCGCCGGGCGAGGAATTGACCGTCTATCACAGCGGTGATGAATGGTACGACATGTGCCGCGGGCCGCATCTGCCCTCCACCGGCAAGCTCGATCCGGCCGCCTTCAAGCTTACCCGCGTGTCGGGTGCGTATTGGCGGGGCGATCAGAAGAATGCGATGCTCAGCCGGATTTACGGCACTGGCTGGCTCAGCAAGAAGCAGCTCGACGCGCATCTCATGCGGCTGGAAGAGGCCGGCAAGCGCGATCACCGCAAGCTGGGGGCGGAGATGGATTTGTTCCACCTCCAGTCCGAAGCACATGGCTCGGTGTTCTGGCACCCCAAGGGCTACCTCATCTGGCGCGAGCTGGAGGCGTTCATGCGCCGCGCGATCGACGGTGCCGGCTATCAGGAGGTCAAGACCCCGCAGGTCATGGACGCGCGCCAGTGGGAACAGTCGGGCCATTGGGGCAAGTACCGCGAGAACATGTTCGTCATCCCCGACGAAGTGCCGAACACGGAGGATGAGGGCCCGGTGATCTCCGGCGAGGCCGACTGGATGGCGCTCAAGCCGATGAACTGCCCGGCGCATGTCCTCATTTTCCGCCAGGGCATCAAGAGCTACCGCGACCTGCCGCTGCGCATCTACGAGAACGGCTGCTGTCACCGCAACGAGCCGCATGGCGCGCTGCACGGGCTGATGCGGGTGCGCCAGTTTACCCAGGACGACGCCCATATCTTCTGCCGCGAGGACCAGATCGTCGAGGAAGTCCGCGCGTTCTGCGCGCTCGCCGACCGCGTCTACCGCCAGCTCGGTTTCGAGAGCTATGCGATCAAGCTGGCGCTCCGCCCGGAAAACCGCTTCGGCACCGAGGCGATGTGGGACCAGGCCGAGACCGAACTGCGCGATGCGGTGGCGGCGGCGGGGCTGGCGAACGACGATTACGGCTGGGCGGAACTGCCCGGCGAAGGCGCGTTCTATGCGCCCAAGCTGGAATGGCACCTGACCGACGCGATCGGACGTACTTGGCAGGTCGGCACAATCCAGTCCGACCGGGTGCTGCCCGACCGGCTCGATGCCAGCTATATCGCCGAGGACGGCGAAAAGCACCGCCCGGTGATGCTCCACCGCGCCATCTTCGGCTCCTATGAACGCTTCATCGGCATATTGATCGAGCACTACGCTGGCAAGCTGCCGGTTTGGCTCGCCCCGGTGCAGGCGGTGGTGGCGACGATCGTCTCCGATGCCGACGACTATGCCCGTGAGGTCACGGCGCAGCTCAAGGCGGCGGGCATCCGCGTTGAAAGCGATCTGCGCAACGAAAAGATCAACTACAAGGTGCGCGAACACTCGCTGGCCAAGGTTCCGCATCTGCTGGTGGTCGGCAAGCGCGAGGCGGAGGAAGCCACCGTCGCGATCCGCACGCTGGGCGAGGAACGCCAGCGGGTGATGCCACTGGCCGAGGCGATCGCGATGCTGAAGGATGAGGCGACGCCGCCGGATTTGCGGTAGCGCCGGATCGTCCTCCTGTTAACCGGCGAGTGAGCAATGCCTGCCAACAGCGTAAGGCGCCTGGCAGCTTAGGTCAGTTAACCGCCAGCACTTGCCCCGCCAGGATCAGCGCCAAAGCGCAGCCAACGACGATGAACGATCGGACTGTCGTTTCCACTTGCGGCGCTGCGACTAGGGCGATGATGCGGGCCATAACGAGACCATGCGCCCACTCCGGTTGCCGAACTGTTAACTCGTGAGGCACCGCAACGCTTTGACAGGCTCAGGATGAGCGGGATGGGGTGTCACAGCGACGGCATCTGCTGGCTGGCGCAGTGAAAGCCTCCTCCCCCCGCCAGCACCGCGTCGGCGGGAAGGCCTACCGTGTCGCGGTCCGGGAACAGCGAGGCCACCGCCGCTACCCCGTCGGCATCATGTACGGAACCGAAGGTGGGCACCACGACCAGACGGGAGGTGATGGCGAAATTCATGTAGCTTGCCGGCTCCACCCGCCCGCCGCGCTTGAGCAAGCCGGGGGAAGGGATATCACGAACCGCGACGCCGAAGGCTCTCGCCCGGGTGCGGGCATCGGCATAGATCGCGGCGTTGGGATCGTCCTTGCCGCTGGGTAAGGGCAGCGCCAGCACACCCGGCGCGACAAAGCGGGCGAGGTTGTCGACATGGCCGTCGGTGTGGTCATTGATCAACCCGTCGCCAAGCCACAGAACCCTGCCGAAGCCGAGGTCGCTGGCCAGCCGCGCCTCGATATCGCCGCGCGACAGGCCAGAATTGCGGTTGGGGTTGAGCAGGCATTGCTCGGTCGTCGCCACCAGTCCGGCGCCGTCGCCGTCGATGGCCCCGCCTTCGAGCACCCAATTCGCGGTCGCGACTTCCAGTCCGGCATCGCGCGCCAACTCCGCGCCGATCGTCTGATCACCTGCCATCAGATACTTTCCGCCCCAGCCGTTGAAACCAAAGCGCTGCGCTGTCCGCCCGCCCGTGTCGTCCAGCAGCACCAGCGGGCCGGTATCGCGCAGCCAGATGTCGCCATAAGTGCGGCGTTCAAGCTTGACCTTACTGCTCACCAACCGCCGCGCCGCAGCCTCATTCTCTTCATCGCGGACCAGCAGCCGAACCTCCTGCCCGCTCTCGGCCACGGCGCTGGCGAAAGCGGCGATTTGCATTTGCGCAGGCTTGAGAAGGCCTGGCCATTCCTCCCCGTCATGCGGAAAGCCGATCCACAGCCAGTCCTGCGGATGCCATTCGGGAGGGAAGCGCCAAACCATGCCAGTTCCATTAGCTCCGCGCGGTGCTTGCGGGAAGCGGCGTGAGCGGCCATTCATGCACTATGGCAGCCTCTCCATGGACCAGCGCTCTCGAGCGCGCCGAGGCCCACGCGCCGTTTCTCTCGCGGGCGATGGACCGCATGCCCGATCTCACCGCCCTGCTGGCGGCGGGCGAGGGGGAGCAGGCGCTGGCCTTGGCCAAGGCGGCGGGAGAAAGCGTGGACGACGTTGCGGTCGCCTTGCGCCGCGAACGGATGGCGCTGGCGCTGGCGCTGGCGGTGGGCGATCTGGCGGGCGCATTTCCGCTCGCCCGGGTCACCGCCGAGCTCAGCGATTTTGCCGACAGGGCTATGGATGCCGCCATCGGTGATGCAATTCGCCGCCGGGTGCCCGATGCCGAGCCGGCCGGGTTCATCGCTCTGGCGCTGGGCAAGCACGGCGCGGGAGAACTGAACTACAGTTCCGATATCGACCCGATCCTGCTCTACGATCCGCATCTGCTTCCCCGGCGAACCCGCGACGATCCCGGCGAGGCGGCGCAGCGGGTCGCGCGCACGCTGGTGGAAACGCTCAGCCAGGTCACCGGCGAAGGTTATGTATTCCGCGTCGATCTGCGCCTCAGGCCCGCATCAGAAGTCAGCCCGCTGGCAATTCCGGTTGAGGCGGCTTTGACCCATTACGAATCCTCGGCGCTTGCCTGGGAACGCGCCGCCTTCATCCGCGCGCGCGCCTGCGCCGGCGATGTCGCGGCGGGCGAGGCATTCCTCGCGGCAATCCGGCCGTTCATCTGGCGCAAGAGCCTCGATTTCGGCGCGATCGCGGAAATCGGCCGGTTGACCGCGCAGATCCGGTCCAATCACAGCGGCGCGCTCCAGCCCGGCCCCGGCTTCGACGTCAAGCGCGGGCGCGGCGGCATTCGCGAGATCGAATTCTACGGCCAGACGCATCAGCTGATCCACGGCGGGCGCAACCCGGCGCTGCGGCTGCGGGGCACGCGGGCGACGCTCGATGCGCTGGCGGCGTCGGGGATCATCGCGGCGGAGGACGCGGCTCTGCTCGGCACATCCTATGACCGGCTGCGCACCGTCGAACACCGTCTGCAAATGGTAGCCGACCGGCAGACGCACAGCCTCCCGCTCTATCCAGCAGAGCTCGATGCGGTGGCGCAGCTCGATGGCTTGCCGGATGGGGCCGCGCTGTTGGCGGAGCTGGCAGCGATCACCTATGCCGTGGGCGCCCGCTACGACGCGCTGATCGCGGCCAGTCCCGGCACCGCACCTGTGGCCAGGCCGGCGGCAAGCGGCGATGCGCTGGTTGCCGAGCTGGCGCGGCTGGGCTTTTCAGAGCCGCAACACCTTGCCGAACGCATCGCCGGCTGGCGTTCCGGCAAACTGCGGGGCCTGCGCAGCGACGCCGCACGCGCCGCCTATGACGCGATCCAGCCGCAGCTGCTCGCCGCTCTCGCCGCCGCGCCCGAGCCAGACCGCGCGCTGCTGCGCTGGGAGCGGATGCTCACCAACTTGCCGAGCGCTGTCAATCTGTTCCGGCTGCTGGAAGCCCGGCCCGCCCTGTTGCAGCTGCTTGCCCGCATCCTCGCGCTGGCGACCCCGCTGGCCGACGAGCTGGCGCGGCGCGCTGATCTGCTCGACCCGCTGATCGATGCCAGCGCGTTTGAGCTGCCCGGCGATGTCGCCGCGCTGACCGCAGCATTGGGCGCGGGCGAGGCCGACGACGATTACCAGCGTATTCTCGACCGGGTGCGGCGCAAGGTGGGCGAAATGCGCTTTGCGCTGGGCGTCCAGCTGATCGAGGCGGCAACCGACCCGCTCGCCATATCCGCCGCCCTCGCGCGGATCGCCGAAGCGGCCATCGCGGTGCTGGCCGATGCGGCGATAGCCGAATTCCAGCTCAAGCACGGGCGCATTGCCGGCTCGGAGCTGGTGATCCTGGGGCTTGGCCGGATGGGCGGCGCGGCGCTCACCCATGCCTCGGACCTCGATCTCGTGTTCCTGTTCACCGGCGAGCATGGTGCGGAATCGGACGGCGCGCGGCCGCTGGGGGCGACGCTTTACTACAACCGCCTGGCCCAGCGCATTACCGCCGCGCTGAGCGTGCCGACGGCGGAAGGCGTGCTATACGAGGTTGATACGCGGCTGCGGCCTTCGGGCGAACAAGGACCGCTCGCAGTCAGTTTCGCCAGCTTTGCGCGGTATCAAAGGGAACAGGCCTGGACCTGGGAGCATATGGCGCTCACCCGCGCGCGGCCGCTCTATGGCTCGAAGGCAGCCCGCCGGGCGCTCGCGGAGATTATCGCTAACGTGCTCACCCAGCCGCGCGATCCGGAAAAGCTGCGCGCCGATGTGCTGGAAATGCGCGCCACCATGGCCCGGCACAAGCCGCCCAAGGGTCTGCTAGACGTCAAGCTGGCGCGCGGCGGGTTGGTCGATCTCGAATTCCTCACCCATTTCCTGCAATTGCGCGAGGGGAGCCACGTTCCGGACGCGCTGACGCCGCATCTGGGCGAGGCCGTGAGCGCTCTCGCCGGCGCCGGATTGCTGCCGCCCGCGCTCGGCGAGGCGCACGACACGCTCACCCGGCTGCTGGTGGCAATGCGCCTGCTCGCCCCCGATGCGCAGGTGCCGCCGCCCGCGGCTTGCGAAGCGCTTGCCAAGGCCTGCTGCAACCACGATCGGGATACTATGCTAGGGGCGCAGGCCTTGGCGCGGGCGAATGTCGCGGCTGCCTGGCAGGCATTGTTCGGCGAGCAACTGGAGGTTTAGACGATGAGCACGTTCCCCGGCGTCGGTGATCCGGTGCCCGATATCGCCATGCAAACGCCCGGTGGCGGCAGCGTGCGGGCGTCGGATTTCCGGGGCGGGAAGCTCGTGCTGTTCTTCTATCCCAAGGACGACACGCCCGGCTGCACGACTGAAAACAAGGACTTTTCCGCCTTCGCCGGAGAGTTCGCCAAGGCTGGGGCGGCGGTGCTTGGCGTGAGCAAGGACCCGCCCGCCCGGCACGAGAAGTTCATCGCCAAATATGCTCTGGAAACGCCCCTGGCGAGCGATGTCCTGGAGGCCGGGCTGTCCGACGCTTTGGGTGTCTGGACCGAGAAACAGAACTACGGGCGGACCTACATGGGGATGGTGCGTACAACCTATCTTGTTGGCGGCGACGGGAAAATCGCGCGTATCTGGAACAAGGTCAGGGTGAAGGGCCACGCCGAAGATGTTCTGGCTGCGGCCCGCGCACTTTGAGGGCTCCGCATTGCCTTAGGCTGGTCTGGACCGGGTGAGCGTTGCCGGCGCCAAGGTCAGCGCGGCGCGGGCTGTTGCGCGCGAGTGTAGCGCGGTGTTTGCAATCAATCCTTGACGATCAAATTGGTCATGGCGGATTCGGAACGAAGCACTTATTCGCAATGGCGCAAATGCGCGGGTAGGCGACTGAATCTCTTTGAAATGACCAGGTCAAACGGCACTATCGCGGCACCCTGAAGCCTCTATTCAACGACTCGGCGCGCCTTGCAGGCGGTCTATCGCGGAGTTTCAACGGTAGTGTTGCCTTGTAAAGAAAGGTTCCCCTAAGCCGGATTCAAGAGACGGCGGGGGGTTCCGACCATCTCCAAAATTATTTGCGGGCGTTTCAGGCGCTCTGGAATTCGATGTCGAGCGGCCAATCGGCTGTGATTGGTACGCTAACACGAGGTGGCTTGAGTGGTGGTTTTTGGAATTCTCGTAAAGATGCGCTCGGTTGGCGGTGTGTTCGCTGCGGCCGCCGCGCTGTTCGGCTCACACCCTGCCCTCGCCAACAGCAGCAATGCCGCCGATATCGCCGCTCCGCTTCGGGCCGCGCAAGATTCCAGCCCATCGGCCCTCGGCCACGGCGATGCCGAATTCCGCCGGATGTTCTCCAGCTGGAGCTCGCTCGATAGATCTTCTGGCTATGTCGCGCCTGTGACCGCTCCGGTTCTGGTCTCGGTTGGTGCTTTGGCGCCCAAATCCCTGTTTCGCACCGGTTCGGTCTCGATCCCGTCGCGCATGCCGGTCGAAGGAGTCCGCCTGACCAGTGATTACGGTTCGCGCTTCCATCCCGTGCTCGGCGGCCGCCGCCAGCACAACGGCGTCGATCTGGCCGGGCCGATTGGTACCCCGGTTCATGCCACTGCCGATGCCGTAGTCAGCAAGGCCGAATGGTTCAGCAGCTACGGGCTGTTTGTCCAGCTCGAACATGGCGGCGCCATCGAGACCCGCTATGGCCATATGTCGCGGCTGAATGTCTATGCTGGCCAGCAGGTCCATAAGGGCGATGTCATTGGCTACATCGGCACGACTGGCCGCTCAACCGGTCCGCATCTGCACTATGAAGTCCGCATTTCCGGCCAAGCGGTCAACCCGGGTCCCTATATGCAGGCCCAGGCGTTCAGCGGAACCCTCGCCGCGAACGGCGCCACCTCCGGCCTGATCGCCGCCGCCCGGTAATCACGCGCCGCAGGCCGAGCGCCTGCCGAAGTGCTCCTCAGGCTACCTTTGACTTCGGGCTGCTTCCATTACAGCCCCAGCAATCGCCTGGCAATTGCGCGCACCTCGTCGGCCATATCTGGCCGTTCCAGCGCCAGCGCCAGCGTGGCCTCGACGTAACCCGTCTTCGATCCGCAATCATAGCGCTTGCCGGCAAAGGTCACCGCATGGAACGGTTGCTCGCCGATCATTCGCGCCATCGCGTCGGTCAGCTGGATTTCGCCGCCCGCGCCTTGCTCTTGGTTCTCCAGTGTCCGCATGACCTGCGGCTGCAAGATGTAGCGGCCGGAAATAATCAAATTGGACGGCGCATCCTGGCGCTTGGGCTTTTCGACCAGTCCCAGCACTTCGGTCAGTACGCCGTCCTGCCTGCCCGGTGCAATCACGCCGTAGCTTGAGACCTCTTCCTGCGGTACTTCGAGCACGCTGATCAGATTGCCGCCTACATTGTCATAGGCCTCGACCATCTGCTTCATGCAGCCGGGCGAGCCGATCATCAACTCATCGGGCAGGAGAATGGCAAAGGGCTCATCGCCAACGATGCCCCGCGCGCACCAGATCGCATGGCCGAGGCCAAGCGGCACTTGCTGGCGAACGGTGACGAGATTGCCCGGCGCAAGCCGCGTCGGCTCGAGGATTTCCAGCGTCTTCGCCCGTTCGCGCATGGTCGCTTCAAGCTCGAAAGCGATGTCGAAATGATCGACAATCGCGGTCTTGCCGCGGCCGGTGACGAAGATCATCTGCTCGATCCCGGCCTCCCGCGCCTCGTCCACCGCATACTGGATCAGCGGCCGGTCGATGATCGGCAGCATTTCCTTGGGGATCGCCTTGGTCGCCGGGAGGAAACGGGTGCCGAGGCCGGCAACCGGGAATACGGCCTTGCGGATGGGTCGGTGCGCAGACATGGCCTAGACGAATCGCAGGTCGCAATCCGCCCGTCAACCGCGCGGGCGTTGCCATACGCATTGCTCCGCGCGCGATTCCCGCTAAACCGCCGCGATGGACAAGATTATCATTCAGGGGGGCAAGCGCCTTTCCGGCACCATCCCGATTTCCGGCGCCAAGAACGCCGCGCTCACGCTGCTGCCCTGCGCGCTGCTGACCGACGAGCCGCTGACCCTGCGCAACTTGCCGCGCCTCGCCGATATCGACGGCTTCCAGCACCTGATGAACCAGTTCGGCGTATCCACCACCATCGCCGGCAACCGGCCCGAAGACTTCGGCCGGGTGATGACCCTGGAGGCCCCCCGGATCACCAGTGCGGTCGCTCCTTACGAGTTGGTGCGCAAGATGCGCGCCTCGATCCTGGTGCTCGGCCCGATGCTGGCGCGGATGGGCGAGGCGACCGTGTCACTGCCCGGCGGCTGCGCCATCGGCAACCGGCCGATCGACCTGCACCTCAAGGTGCTCGAAGCGCTCGGCGCGCAGATCGAGCTGGCGGCGGGCTATGTCCGCGCGATCGCGCCCGATGGCGGGCTGCCCGGCGGGCGATACAGCTTCCCGGTGGTCTCGGTCGGCGCGACCGAGAATGCGCTGATGGCGGCGGTGCTGGCTAAGGGCAAAACTACGCTTCACAACGCCGCGCGAGAGCCTGAAATTGTCGATCTGTGCAATCTTCTGGCCGCGATGGGCGCGGAAATCGAGGGCATCGGCAGTTCGGACCTCACCATCCACGGCGTGCCCCGGCTGCACGGTGCGACCTACCGCGTGATGTCCGACCGTATCGAGGCGGGCAGCTATGCCTGCGCGGCGGCGATTACCGGCGGCGATGTCATGCTCAAGGGCGCGCGGATCGAGGAAATGGAAGCGACCGTCCAGGCGCTGCGCGACGCCGGAGTGCTGGTCGAGCCGCGGCCCGGCGGGGTCTACGTCGCCGCCGACGGGCCGCTGCGCGCTGTCACCCTCTCGACCGCGCCCTACCCCGGTTTCGCCACCGACATGCAGGCGCAGCTGATGGCGCTGCTGTGCCGGGCGGACGGCGCGAGCGTGCTTACCGAGACGATCTTCGAGAACCGCTACATGCACGTGCCCGAACTCAACCGCATGGGCGCCCATATCGAAACCAAGGGGCGCACCGCCATCGTCCACGGCGTCGGCAAGCTTACCGGCGCCGAAGTCATGGCGACCGACCTGCGCGCCTCGATGAGCCTGGTGATCGCCGGGCTGGCAGCGGAAAGCGAGACCCAGGTGCACCGGCTCTATCACCTCGACCGGGGGTATGAGCGGCTGGAGGAGAAGCTGGCGCTGGTCGGGGCGCAGGTGGAGCGGGTGGGGGGGGATTAGGAGTGGATGACAGCGAAAAGCCAGCCAGTTTCTGTATCGCAACCCCTCTCCAGCCTAAACCACCTCGTCCCGCTCCAGCGCGCATTCCTCGCCGCTCATCATCTCGATTTGAACCGTCGTGTGGCCTATCCTGAAGTCATGCGCCAGTTCGTGGGCGAGGTTGTGCAGGAAGGCGTCGCCGGTCCCGCCTGCTGGCATCACCAGATGCGCGGTCAGCGCGGTTTCGGTTGTGCTCATCGGCCAGATGTGGAGATCGTGCACGGCTGTCACGCCAGGCTGCGCCGCCAGCAGCGCGCGGACCTTGCCCTCGTCGATCCCTGCGGGCACTGCCAGCAGGCCCATTTTCACGGCGTCGCGCAGCAGGCCCCAGCTGCCCCAGGCAATCACCGCGATGATCGCCAGAGACGTGACCGGGTCGATCCAGCGCGCGCCGGTAAAGACGACCAGCAGTCCCGCCACGACGACGCCCGCCGAGACTACGGCATCGGCCAGCAAATGCTGGAAAGCGGCGCGCAGATTAAGGTCCTGTTTGCGGCCGCGGGCGAACAGGAAAGCGCTGGCGCCGTTGATCACGATCCCGATCGCAGCCACCACGATCATCATCTCCCCCGCGACCGGCGCAGGATCGGCGAGGCGGCGGATCGTCTCGATCAGAATCGCGCCCAGCGCGACGAACAGCAGCGCGGCGTTGGCGATCGCGACCAGGATCGACGAGCTTTTGAGGCCATAGGTGAAGCGCGCCGACGGCGGCCGCGCCGCCAGCACACTGGCCCCCCACGCCATCAGCAGCGTCAGCACGTCCGACAGATTATGACCGGCATCGGCCAGCAGGGCCATTGAACCGCTCAGGATGCCGGCGGCAACTTCGGCCGCGACGAAGCCGAGGTTGAGGACGATTGCGATGAGAAACGCCGGTCCATGGCCGCGAGCGGCCGCGCCGGAATGATGGTGATGATGATCGTGGTGCCTGCCGCTCATGGGGCAGTGCTGTCGCACAGGGCGCTGGCGCCTGCAAGCTGGCCCTGCTCTGGCCCGTCGCCACGTAAGCCCGGTTGAGCTATTCGTAAACGCACGCATCCTGGCCGCTGTTCACCACACCTCTGCTGCGGGCGGCGATGGTATTGCCATGGCGGCGGGTATAACCCCTGGCCCCGGCGACCGCGCGCTTCCTGGGGCTGGGCAGGGCGGCGGCGATGCGGGCGGCTTCGACCCGGGTCAGCCGGGCGGCGGAATGCTTGTAATACCGCTGCGCGCCCGCTTCGACGCCATAGGTGCCGATCCCGGTCTCGGCGACATTGAGGTAAACCTCCATGATCCGCCGCTTGCTCCAGATCGTCTCGATCAGGAAGGTGAACCAGGTTTCCAGTCCCTTGCGGAGATAGCGGGTCCAGCCCGTACCCTGCCACAGGAACACGTTTTTCGCCGTCTGCTGGCTGATCGTCGATCCGCCGCGCAGCCTGCCGCCATCGGCATTGCGTTCCAGAGCCTGCTGGATCGCGCCGGTATCGAAGCCATTGTGCTCGCAGAATTTCCCGTCTTCTGCGGCGATCACCGCCGCGACCATATTCCGATCGATGCGCGAGATCGGCGTCCAGTCCTTCTCGAAACCAGCAGGATCGAGCAGCATGGTCAGCGTTACCGGCGGGGGTACGCCTTTATATACCAGGCTGATGCCGACACTGGCGACCAGGAACAGCACAATCAGCCGGCCGATCCACCAGCCCAGGCGAAAGGCGGTGCCGGCGCTTCGGCGCGGACGCGAGGGTGAGAGATAACGAGCCATCACCGGCGGGTGATAGAGGCGAAAGACACCCGCTGGGAAGCGGCGAATTCATAGCATCTCAATGACGCCCGATCGGGTCAGCCGGCAGCCGAATTTCCCGGCCGACCTGCGTTCTGCTCAGCCCGCAGGCACCAGATTGCGATCGGTGGCGCGCCGCATCATGGCCTTCTGCACCTTCTCGAAAGCGCGCACCTCGATCTGGCGGACCCGTTCGCGGCTGACGGCGTAAACCTGGCTCAGCTCTTCAAGCGTCTTGGGATCGTCGGACAGCCGCCGCTCGGTGAGGATTTTGCGTTCGCGATCATTAAGACCGTCCATTGCCTCCAGCAACATCGCGCGGCGCATGCCAGCCTCTTCGGCGTCAGCGACGGTTTCATCCTGCAGCGGGCGATCGTCCTGCAGCATGTCCTGCCACTGACCCTCGCCGTCCTCATTGAACGAGATGTTGAGGCTGGCATCGCCGCCCATCATCATCCGCCGGTTCATGTTGACGACTTCGGTTTCAGAGACGCCCAGCTTGGTCGCGATGATTTTCACATCCCTGGGGTGGAGATCGGAATCCTCGTAAGCGTCGAGGTTCTTCTTCATCCGGCGCAAGTTGAAGAACAGCTTCTTCTGTGCGGCGGTGGTACCCATCTTGACCAGCGACCACGAGCGCAGGATGAATTCCTGGATCGAGGCCTTGATCCACCACATCGCATACGTCGCCAGGCGGAAGCCGCGATCAGGCTCGAACTTCTTGACCCCCTGCATCAACCCGATGTTGCCCTCCGAGATCAACTCGCTGACCGGCAGGCCATAACCGCGATAGCCCATGGCAATCTTGGCCACGAGCCGCAGATGGCTGGTGACCAGCTGGCGCGCCGCCTCGGGGTCCTGATGCTCCTGAAAGCGCTTGGCGAGCATGTATTCCTGCTCGGGCGCGAGCAGCGGAAACTTCTTGATCTCGGACAGATAGCGGTTGAGCCCGGCCTCGCCGCCCAATGTCGGCGCAAGAGTGGGGCTGGCTGTTAGGCTGCGTTCTGTATCGGACATTTCGACTCACCTGACCCTTTCACAGTGGGCTGGCCTTTGGCGAACTCTTCTAAAAGACATTCGCGAAAGCCGCCACGCATTGTTGCTTATAACACCCCAAAGCCAGCTTTGCTCCGTAGGCTTGATAGCAAATCCGCCATATCAGGCGGCAATTCACTGAAAAGCCATAAATTCTCCCGCGAAATCGGGTGCAGAAATCCCAGTTCGGCGGCGTGCAATGCCTGACGGTGGAACTGGAGGTGGGCCAGAAGCGGACGCAGCCGCGCAGGCGAGCGGCCATAAACGGGATCACCTAGTAGCGGATTTCCTATTGATGTAAGGTGAACGCGCACCTGGTGGGTTCGCCCAGTCTCCAGCCGGCACTCGACCAGCGCTGCCTCGTCCAGCCGCTCGAGCGTCCGGTAATGGGTGACAGCGTGTTTCCCGCGACCTTCGTCCACCAGCGCCATCATCTTGCGGTGGCTGGTGGAGCGGGCGATCGTTCCGCGCAGCGTTCCGGCCGAGGGCACCGGATGTCCGCCGACAATCGCCAGATAGGCGCGGTGGATCGAATGGTCGGCGAATTGCGCGGCGAGCCCCTCATGCGCCGCATCGCTTTTGGCGGCAACCAGCAAGCCTGAGGTGTCCTTGTCGATGCGGTGAACAATCCCCGGCCGCGCGACGCCGCCAATGCCGGAGAGCTGGCCACGGCAATGGTGCAGCAGGGCGTTGACGAGGGTGCCGTCGCGGTTTCCCGAAGCTGGATGGACAACCAGGCCGGCGGGTTTGTCGATGACGATCAGATGCTCGTCCTCATAGGCAATGGTGAGCGGAATGTCCTGCGCCGCTGCTTGAGCCGGATCAGGCGCGGGCAGGACAATGCGGAAGCGCATCCCCGCCGCCGGTTTTTGGGTGGGCTGCGTCGCCAGCTTGCCAGCCAGTTCGACGCGGCCTTGATCGAGCAGCGCCTTGACCCGCTCGCGCGACAAGCCGCTGGCCACCGCCAGCGCTTTGTCCAGCCGCTCGCCGCTTTGCGAAATCGTCCCTTCGATGATGCTTTCCCCCTGGCTCATCGCTACAGACATGGGCATGGTTCTCGAAGTGACAAGTGGCGTGATTGCCGCATTGCTGGCGGATGCGGCGCGGACGGCCCCGGATGAATGCTGCGGGCTGCTGCTGGGCAGCGCCGGCAAAGTGGAAGAGGCACGCCCGGCGGTCAACGTCGCGCCCGATCCAGCGCGGCATTTCGAGATCGATCCGGCCGCGCTGTTTGCCGCTCACCGCGCATCCCGGGCAGGTGGTCTCCCACTGATCGGCTATTACCACTCGCATCCGGACGGCCACCCCGTCCCCTCGGCAACTGATTGCGCGCATGCCAGCGGGGATTTGCGCGTTTGGGCGATTATCGCCGGCGGGTCCATCGGCTTCTGGCGAGACGGGGATCAGGGTTTCGAAGCGCTTTCTTATGTCGTGGTTGAAGCGTAAGGAACCATCCGACTTCCCCTCGGTCCGGGGGGTGAAAGATTTTGCGGAGAATGCCTTCCCATGACTGTCAGTTCGCTCGACCTTGCCAGCCTGCTCTGTTCCCGGCTGTGCCATGACTTGCTGAGCCCGGTCGGCGCGATGACTAACGGTCTTGAGCTGATTGCCGAGGAAAAAGACCCGGAGATGCGCCGGCGCTGCTTCGATCTGCTGGAGCAGAGCGCGAGGATTTCCGCCGACAAGCTCAAATTCTTCCGTCTCGCCTTCGGGGCGGCCGGCGGATATGGCGATATGGTCCAGGTCGAGGAAGCGCGCTCGGTGGTCGATGCGCTGGCCGGCAATAACGGGCGGATCGAGGTCAACTGGTCGTTTGGCGCCGATGTTTTGCCCAAGCCGGCGGTAAAGACGCTGCTCAACCTGGCGCTGATCGGCATCGAGGCGCTGGTGCGGGGCGGCACGCTCGATATCGGGGCGGAACTGCGCGATGGCACCAGCGAGATCGTCGTGCGGGCAGCGGGAAGCCGGATCGCCTTTGACCCGACCGTCGGCCGCGCACTGGACGGCACCCTGCCCGACAGCGAACTTTCGAGCCGCACCGCGCCCGCCGCAATGCTCCGTGAGCTTGCGGCGGGGCTGGGCGGCGGCCTGCAGTTTTCGCTTACGCAGGAAGCGCTGGTGATGGGCGCGGTGCTGCCGGCCGGCTGATGGCCCTTCGAGACGCGCCTACGCCGCTCCTCAGGGTGATCGGACTATGAACGAACTGGTCCACCGCGAGGCGCCGTCGCCCAATTGGGACGAGCGCGGGCTACCGGTATCAATGGTCGTGCTCCACTACACCGGCATGCCGACAGCCGATGAGGCGCTGGCGCGGATGGGCGACGCTGCCGCCAAGGTCTCGGCGCATTACATGATTGACGAGGATGGTGCCGTGACCCGGCTGGTGGCCGAAGAGAAACGCGCCTGGCACGCCGGCCGCTCGTTCTGGCGGGGCATCGCCGATATCAATTCGGCGAGCGTCGGCATAGAACTGGTCAACCCGGGGCATGAATGGGGATACCGCGAATTCCCAGAAGCCCAGATGGAAGCCCTGATCCCGCTGCTCGCCGCAATCCTTAAACGCCATGACATTCCGCAGGCAAATGTCGTCGGCCATTCCGACGTTGCCCCGGCGCGCAAAGACGATCCTGGCGAGCTGTTCGACTGGGAGCTGTTGGCCCGCTACCACCTTGCCCTTCCGCGTCCCGCCCTGCAGATACCTTCGCCCTATGCCAATGACGGCGCCTTCTACCTGGCGCTTGAGCGCTTCGGCTATGACATTGCCGACGGCTTCGCGGCGGTGCGCGCGTTTCAGCGCCGCTGGCGTCCCGGCTGCATCGACGGGGCGATCGATGGGGAGACCTCGGCGATTCTTTTCGCATTGCTCTTGGATCGCGATCAGGGACGCAGTAGATAGCGCGGGCCGGGGGCGCCGGGCAGCCGCGTCGGAAGCAATTCCGCCGAGGAAAGTCCGGGCTCCACGAAACAAGGGTGGCGGGTAACGCCCGCCGGATCGGAGAATCATTTCCAGCAGGATTTGGGGCTTCGATTTAGGGAAAGTGCCACAGAGAGCAGACCGCCGATGAGGTTTCGGCCTCAGGCAAGGGTGAAAGGGTGCGGTAAGAGCGCACCGCGCGACCGGC
>JANLQW010000126.1:0-8709 GCA_031368085.1 Novosphingobium sp.
GATCAGGAAGGCCGCGAGGACGAGGGCCGCCAGAAAGCGATCAAGGACGAGCTGGAATGGATCCGGGCCGGCACAAAGGGCCGCCAGACCAAGAGCAAGGCGCGCATCAAGGCGTTCGATCAGCTGGTCGAATCGAGCGAGAAGCGCATCATCAACAAGGCGCAGATCGTCATCCAGGTGCCCGAGCGCCTCGGCGGCAAGGTCATCGAGGCCAAGGGCCTGTCCAAGGCATACGGCGACAAATTGCTGTTCGAGGATCTCTCGTTCCTGTTGCCGCCGGGCGGCATCGTCGGCGTGATCGGGCCGAACGGCGCCGGAAAATCCACCTTGTTCAAGCTGATCACCGGCAAGGAAACACCCGATGAGGGCGAGATCGCCATCGGCGAGACGGTGCGGCTCGGCTATGTCGACCAGAGCCGCGATCACCTCGACCCGTCGAAGAACGTCTGGGAGGAAATCTCGGAGGGCATGGACTACATGAAGGTCAACAAGCAGGACATGTCGACCCGGGCCTATGTCGGCGCGTTCAACTTCAAGGGCCAGGACCAGCAGAAGAACGTCGGCAAGCTGTCCGGCGGCGAGCGCAACCGGGTGCACATCGCCAAGATGCTCAAGACCGGCGGCAACGTCCTGCTGCTCGACGAGCCGACCAACGACCTCGACGTTGAAACCCTGCGCGCGCTGGAAGAAGCCATCGAAAACTTTGCCGGCTGCGCGGTGGTTATTTCGCATGACCGGTTTTTCCTGGACCGGCTGGCGACACATATCCTGGCGTTCGAGGGAAATTCCCACGTGGAATGGTTCGAGGGGAACTTCGGGGCCTATGAGGAGGATAAGCGGCGCAGGCTGGGCGATGCGGCGGACCGCCCGACGAGGCTGGCGTATAAGAAGCTGACTAGGTAGGAGCTTCTTGGTCTCAGCAGACTTTGCGAGGGTGGCAGAAGTGACAGACGAGCAGATGAATCGCCTTGTTGAAGCGGTGCATTCGCATGGCGATCAACTTGGCGGAAACCTAGTCCACCTGAAGCGATTCTTCGAGCGGCTTCAAAACGAGGAGCAGGCGTTTCTGGCTGAACAACGCGCCGCGAGTGACGCTGCGCAAAATAGGGCCCATCGGACGGCGATGTTTTCTGCAATTGCTGCGGGTGCAGCAGCAATTGCCGCATTGCTGCAAGCCTACTCAAGCTATGAGAGTCGACGCTGTCACAATATCAATCCAGTAGTCAACAAAGAATTCACCACCCCACCCCCGCCACATACCGCCGCAGCACCCGGTTAATCTCGGTCTGATGCCCGCCCTCCGGCGCGTGGCCCTTCAAATTACGGGGACAGTATACCTATTTCGCATTGCCGGGTGCCCCTGCCTTTCTTGCGTCCCGGCTTTTGCGGGGCGGGGGTTCTGTGCAAAAACGGCTGTCCCCCGAATTACCCGAATTACGAACCATTGCCATCCCGGGCCGTTTCGTCGCGACAAATATGAACAATCACCATCATCCGCGATTCACCTTCAGGTCAGGGACAATTCCGGGGACACAATACTTAACTGATCCCCCGCGTCTCCACCCCCAGCCCGGCAAGCGTCACCGCCGTCACCCGCTCGCCCAACGCCACTTCGCTCCGCTCGGCATAGCCACTCGCGCCCGGCTGCCAATGCCGATGAAGCTTTCTGGCATTCACATCGACCACCCAATATTCCGGCACGCCGGCTGCCGCGTAAATCTGCGACTTTTTCCCAAGATCGAAAGCCAGCGTGGTCACCGAAACCTCGACGATCAAAGCTACTGAAGTGCCTGGTATTGCGCCCTCGCCGCGCGGCTCACTGGTCAGGACGATGTCCGGCTGAGGCTCGCTATGCAGGGCGAGATTGACCGATTGCTCGGTGGCGACCCAGAGCGACAATGAGAGCTGTTCGAGGCAGCGACGCAGCCGATAGGCGAGTTCATCCTTGGCGAAGCCGTGCGGTCTAAATTGGGGACTCATCCGGTAAACCAGTCCATCGACAAGTTCCGTTTTCCCAAGTCCATCGAATGCCCCCGTCTGCTCAAGCCGCTCATAGTCTTCCACGCGCAGCTTGATCGGAACGATTGCGTCAGACTCCGGCACATCCTCGCCTTGCTGCGGCACTCCCCACAAGTCGCCATCAAGCAGCTCCGCTTTGGAATAGCCGCTGAAGGCCCCCTCCTCCTTGAGTAGCCAGAACTGATCCACATTGATCGCGATCCGTTCAGGATCGACACCGAGATGGAATGGCGCGTTCATGGCCGGAGGATTATCATAGCTGGCCGGACAATCCAACTCGCCTGCGTGGCGGTTGAGCAAGGAATTCCGGCGAAAGTATACCTATTTCGCATTGTCGGGTGCCCTGACTTTCTTGCGTCCCGGCTTTTGCGGGGCGAGGTTTCTGTGCAAGGTGGCTGTTCCCCGAATTACCCGAATTACGAACGATTGCCATCCCGGGGCGGTTTCGCCGCGACAAATATGAACAATCACCATCATGCGCGGTTCACCTTCAGGTCAGCGCGGCTCCCCTACACCATTCCACAAGGTCGCCGCACCTTTCGCGGCGCATAGGAATGGAGAACGGCGATGGCCGGCACGAGCTTTCTGAAATCGAGCGGTTGGGCGGCACTTGCCGCCGGCCTTGCCGTGGTCGCCTTGCCGGTCGAGGTGAGTGCCCAGGACAACCAGGGTGGCGGCTGGCGCGGCCATCAGGGTGGCGAGGGTGGTCATCGCCACGCCGGCGATGGCGATGGTCGGCCTGGGCGCGAGGCCGGTGAACATCAGGCCCCGGCGGCATCTGAACAACGCAGCCAGCGGGCCGAGCGAGCCCAGGCTCCGCAGGAGCGCCGGAATTGGGATGGCGCCGGCAACCGCGGCGGCGGCGGCGAGGGCTGGTCGGGTCGCGGACAGGCGCAATCGGCTCCTCCAGTGCAAATGCCGCAGATGCAGGCTCCGCAACAGAGAAGCTGGTCGGGCCGCGAGCGTCATGGCGATGGCGGCGGCTGGACCGGACGCGGCTGGCGCGGACAGGCGCAAACTGCCACTCCCGCGCCCCAGGCCCCGCAACAGCGAAGCTGGTCGGGCCATGAGCGTCACGGCGATGGCGGGAGCTGGGCCGGACGCGGCTGGCGCGGACAGGCGCAGACGACTGCTCCGACACCGATGCCTCAGCACCAGACGCGTGAACGCGACTGGTCGGGCGGCGACCGCAACTGGAGCGGCCGTAACCGCACGAACGATGGAAATCGCTGGCAGGATGGGAACCGCTGGCAAGATCGGAATCGCGCTCATGATGTGAACCGCGCTCATGACGGCACCAAGTTCCGCGAAACCTATCGCTCTGGCGACACCAACCGCTGGCGCGATGGCAACCACGCTGGCTATCATAACGACCATCAAAACTGGAGCCGCGACTGGCGCCGGGACGACCGTTACAACTGGTCTGGGTATCGCCGCAGTAATCCGGACATCTACCGGATCGGCCGTTACTATTCTCCCTATCAGAATTATTCCTACCGGCGGCTGAGCGTCGGCTTTTACCTCGAATCGCTGTTCTACAGCAATAATTACTGGATCAACGACCCGTGGCAGTACCGCCTGCCCGATGTCGACGGACCTTACCGCTGGATCCGCTATTACGACGATGCGCTGCTGGTCGATATCTACAGCGGCGAAGTGGTCGACGTGATAAACGACTTCTTCTGGTAGACCGGACCCTATGTGCCGGAGAGTGGCCGGCACCGGAGCCCTCGCGTGCAAACGCGGGGGCTCTTCCCTTTTTCCGTTCACAGGAAGCCGGTCAGCCCCCAGGCAGTATGCGCTGCATGGTGCCGTCGCGGTCGATCGCCAGATGCTTGAGCGCGCCGGCGACATGCAGAGCAAGCAGCAGCATAGTAAGGGTCGCGAGAATTTTGTGCGTTTCAGAGAACATTTCTGCCGACGTGCGATCCTTAGCCAGGGGCAGCCCCGGTATATCGAACAGGCCGAAGAAGCTTACTGGCAAACCGCCCGTCGCCACCGAATGTAGCACGAAACCGGCGAGCGGCAGGACGATCAGCAGGAAATAAAACGTCCAGTGCACCGCCTCAGCGAGCGAAACTTCCCACCGCTTCAACGTCTTGGCGAAAGGCGGCGCGTCGTGGACCAGGCGCCAGGCCAGCCGCGTCACCGAGAGCACCAGGATCAGTAGCCCAACAGCCTTATGATTCCCTATCAGCGCCATCTTGTCGGCACGCGTTGCACCCTCAGCCGTCCAAGCGAGGCCGATGTTGACAAGGATCAGCACGGCGATGAGCCAGTGGAGGGTGATAGCCCCCAAACCATAGCGGCGCACAATTGGAATGGCTGATTTCATAGGCGGCGAGAATGGCGAAACGGCGCAGCTGCGGCAAGTGTATTTTGGCTTGCTCGCACCGGGACTTCGGATAGGCATGCCGCAGCAATGTCCGGCAAAGTCCCGCCCAGAACGCGCAAGGCGCCAATCGCCGATCAAGGCACCATCGCCCGAGCAGGAATTGCGGTGCGCGCTCGGCTCGATGCCGATCCTTCGGTGTACCGGGTGCCGGTCGAGAAAGCGGAACTTTTTGCCGCCGTGGATTTTCTCAGTCCGGCGGAATGTGTCCGGCTGATCGCGATGATCGACCAGGCGGCACGGCCTTCACCTACTTTCGAAAACGAGGAAAACCAGCAGTATCGCACCAGCTACTCGGCGGATATCGACCGCAGTGACAGCTTCGTGCAAATGATCGAACGCCGGATGTGTGACCTGCTCGGCCTCGGCGAAAGCTGGGGTGAAACCATTCAGGGGCAGCGCTACATGCCGGGCCAGGAGTTCAAGGGGCATTATGATTGGTTCAACACGCAAGCCTCCTATTGGCCCACGGAGGTGAAACGCGGCGGCCAGCGCTGCTGGACAGCGATGATCTATCTCAACGATGTCGAGGAAGGGGGCGACACGCATTTCACCCGGTTGGGCATCAGCGTTCCGCCTCAGGCCGGCATGCTGCTGGCGTGGAACAATGCGCTACCGGACGGCACCCAGAATCCCGATGCGATGCATGCCGGATATCCTGTTATCTGCGGGACGAAATACATCGTGACGAAATGGTTCAGGACGCGAAAATGGAGCTGAGGCGGGGCTACATGGCGCGCTGGGTCGCCCGGCTGATGCTTGCCGCCCTGCCCATGAGCACCCCGGCAGCATTCGCCGCACCGGTGCCGCCAAGCGCCAGCGCCCCGCAGGCCACGGAAGACTCACGCCTTGACGAAATCTTCGCTGACGATGCCCGGCGCGACGATCTGGTCGATCCACTGACGGCGCTCTATCGCGGCAAACAGGTGGATCCGGGATCGCTCTCGCTGATCTTCACCCCCCGGCTGGATCGGCGTCAGCTCGATTCAGCCCGGCAGAGCCTGCGGGCGCTGCGGCGCATCGAGCGGGCGCGGCTGAGTGCGGAGCGCCAGCTGTCCTACGATGTTTTCGTCCGCGCCAAGCAGGAGCAGATTGCCTGGCTGCAGCCGGACATAAGGGCACTGACCGCGGTGCGCCCGCTTACCCATTTCGGCGGGCTCCATGCCGAATTCCCAACGCTGATGTCCGGTGACGGGGCGATGGCATTCGGCAACGTCGATGAGTACCGCAAGGCCCTCACACTGGACGCGGCCTTCGCCCAGGTGCTCGATAATGCAATCGGGCGCTTCCGTCAGGGCAAGGCGGCGCGCGTGGTCGAATCCAAGCTGACGGTGCGCATCATGATTGCGCAGATCGATGCCTTGCTGGCCCAACCCGTAGAGCAATCGCCGTTCTATGCGCCGGTGCGCAAATTTCCCGAAACGGTCCCTTTGGCAAGCCGGGAGCAACTACGCAGCAGCTATGCCGCCGTGGTGCGCGACCGGCTACAGCCAGCCTACCGGCGGCTGCGCAAATTCCTCGCGCAAGACTATTTGCCCGCCGCCCGCGAAGCGGTCGGGCTTTCGGCCATGAAGGGCGGCGGCGGGCTGTACCGCCGGCTGATCGAGCGAGAAACCACACTCAGCCTCGATCCCGAACAAGTTCACCAGCTCGGCCTGACGGAAGTCGCGCGCATTCAGAGTGAGATGGAGGGCGTACAGCGCAAGCTTGGCTTTTCCGGCACCCTGCGCGGTTTCTTCGATACGATCCGCAAAGATCCGCGGTTCCATCCGAAAAGCAAGCAGGAGCTGGCGCTTGGCTATGCTGCCGTTGCCCGTGCGGTCGATGTGCAGGTTCCGCGCTTTTTCGCGCGGGTGCCCAAGACGCCGCTGGCGATCGAACCCTATCCTCAGAGCCGTGAAAAATACGAGGCCGGCGGCAGCTATAACCAGGGTGCGCCCGACGGCTCGCGTCCCGGTGTTTTCTTCTACAACACCTATGATCTTCCCAGCCGCTTCCTCACCGGCATCACCACGCTCTATCTGCACGAGGGCTCGCCGGGTCATCACTTCCAGATCAGTCTGGCGCAGGAGGACAAGAGCTTACCCGCTTTTCAACGCTTCAATGGCAACAACGCCTTCGTCGAAGGCTGGGCGCTTTATGCCGAGACCCTCGGCTTCGAGATGGGACTCTATAAGGACCCCATGCAGCACTGGGGCACGCTCGACGATGAAATGCTGCGCGCGATGCGGCTGGTGGTCGATACCGGCCTCCATGCCAAGGGCTGGAGCCGCGAGGCTGCGATCGATTACATGCTGACCAATTCCGGGATGGGCCGCACCGACGCGACCGCCGAGGTCGAACGTTACATCGCCAATCCCGCGCAGGCGCTGTCCTACAAATTTGGCGCGCTGACCATCCAGCGCCTGAGGCAAAAGGCCGAGACGACGCTGGGCAAAAAATTCGACATCCGCGCGTTTCATGCCGAGGTTCTGGGGAGCGGTGCGTTGCCCCTGCCGATCCTCGAGGCGAAGATCGACCGGTGGATTGCGGCGGTCAAATAGGCCCGATCAGTTTGGCTCGGGTTGCCCTTCCAGCGCCTCCGCAATCAGCCGCCGCGTATTTTCGATCCCATAAAGCGCGATGAAACTGCCCATCCGCGGACCCTGGCTGGACCCCAGCAGCGTCTCGTAAAGCGCCTTGAACCAGTCGCGCAGCTGCTCGAAACGGTAATGCGGGTCCTTGCCGATCGCATAGATTATAGTCTGGACGTCCTCTGCGCTGGCATCGTCAGAGGTCGCCGCAAGTTCTTCGTCGAGCGCGGCCAGCGCCGCGGCCTCATTCGCTTCGGGCTTGCGGCGGCGCAGCGTCGGCGCGATAAAGTCGCGGTTGTAGGCCAACGCGCTCGTCACCAGAATGTCCAGCTGCGGATGCGCCTCGGGCGCCGCATCGGCAAGGTAGTTGGCGAGGTAGGACCACACCTGCTCGCGCGTCGCATTGGCCCCCAGCACGACGACGAGGTTGAGCAACAGACCGTAGGTGACGGGCAATTTATCGCCCGCGCCGCTGCCATCGCCTGCTACCCGCAGAAGATGCCACACCGGATTGCCGAGCTGCTGTTCGATCGGCTGCTGCGCCAGCTTCTCGCGGAACTGCCAGTATTCGTCGACCGCGCGCGGCACCACGCCGACATGTAGCTGCTTGGCGCTTTTGGGCTCGCGGAACAGGTAGAAGCCGAGGCTCTCCTGGCTGCCGTAGGTCAGCCACTGGTCGATAGTCAGCCCGTTGCCCCTGGACTTGGAAATCTTCTCACCGTTCTCATCGAGGAACAGCTCGTAGATAAGGCCTTCCGGCCGCCGCCCGCCAAGCACCTGAACGATCTTGCCTGACTGGGTGAGGCTGTCGGTCAGATCCTTGCCGCACATCTCGTAATCGACGCCCAGCGCCAGCCAGCGCATCGCCCAATCGACCTTCCACTGCAACTTGGCCTGCCCGCCGAAAATGCACTGCTCAACCGTCTCACCCAAATCGTGGAAACGGATAATCCCGGCCTCGGCATCGACCACCTCGATCGGCACCTGCAGGACCTGGAGCGTTGTGGCCGAGATCGGCAACACCGGCGAATAGGTCCGGCGCCGCTCCTCGCGCAGGGTCGGCAGCATGACGCCCATGATCGCGCCGAAATTCCGCAGCACGCCCCGCAGTGCCTCGTCGAAGCCGCCGGAGTTATACATGTCGCTGGCAGAGACGAATTCATAATCGAAGCCGAACCGGTCGAGGAACCGGCGCAACATCGCATTGTTGTGATGCGCGAAGCTCTCATACTGGCCGAACGGATCGGGAATGCGGCTGAGCGGATGGCCGATATGGGCCGCGAGCAGCCCCTGGTTGGGGATATTGTCGGGCACCTTGCGCAGCCCGTCCATATCATCGCTGAAAGCCACCAGCCGCGTCGGCGCGCCGCCGGTGAGCGTCTCGTATGCGCGCCGCACCAGCGTGGTGCGCAGCACTTCCTGAAAGGTGCCGATATGGGGGAGGCCCGATGGGCCATAGCCGGTCTCGAACAGCATCGGCGCGCCGTCCGGCTTTCCGCGCGGGAAGCGCTTCACCAGCTTGCGGGCTTCCTCGAACGGCCATGCCTTGGAAACTTGGGCGGCGGCGAGAAGGTCTGCGGTGGTCATGCTGCGCGCCTTTTGCCAGTAAGTCACAGCGGCGCAACCGATTCATAACCTGCGCGCATTAAGGCAGCGGCATGGACAGCATGCCCACCGCCATTCCAATCGACCTCGAAACCGCGCTGCGCCGCGAGCTGGCGACTG
>JANLQW010000150.1:0-3105 GCA_031368085.1 Novosphingobium sp.
CGATGATCTCGCCAGCCAGCTCCATCACCATGCGCAGCACGCCGTGCGCCGCGGGGTGCTGCGGGCCGAAGTTGATGGTGTAGTTGGAGATGACCTCGTCGCCGGTGGTGGGGGCGTGGTCGAGCTGGATGCTCATGGAGCCCGCCTCCCAACACAAACTCCGTCACCCTGAACTTGTTTCAGGGTCCATCGTGCGGCAGACCCGGAGCCATGAGGCAAGAACGCAACCCCGCCGTTTATATCCTTGCGAGTAATCACTACGGCACGTTGTATATCGGCGTCACCTCCGACCTGCTCGGGCGCATGTGGCAGCATCGCAATAGCGCCCTGCCCGGCTTCACCGCCAAATATGCGGTTCACCGGCTGGTCCATTTCGAAATGTTCGGCGACATGGTGCGAGCCATCGAGCGCGAGAAACAACTGAAGCGCTGGCACCGACCGTGGAAGATCAATCTGATCAATAGCGGGAACCCCGAGTGGCGCGACCTTGCGGTGCGCATTGGCCTTCCCCCGCTTGCTCCGAGCGGGAGGCAAAATGGACCCTGAAACAAGTTCAGGGTGACGAGAAGAAAAGGGAGAGGTCATTTCACGTCCCCTTCTTAGCGCGCGGCTTCCTCGCCGGACGGCTCTCGGTCGGATCGGGCGCGCCGGGGGCGGGGATAGCGGTGGGTTCAGGCACCGGTTCGGCCTGCCCCTGCCCGGCAACGGTGCCGCCGGCCTTGCGCGAGCGCGACACATTCTTTGTCGCGGCTGCGTTGGCGGGCTCCCCGGCGCCGGTATCGGCTGGCCCGTCCGTGGTCTTGGGAATATCGACCTTGGGCGAACCGAGAGTCTCGGGCTTGGTTGCGACCGGGGCGGGCGAGGGCGGCAAGGCGGCGACCTTCTCATCACCCGGCAGGACATAATTGGCGCCTTCCCACGGGCTCATGAAATCGAACTGCCGCAAATCCTGCGGTAGCTCCACCGGTTCGTAGACCACGCGCTTGTCCTCCTCGGAATAGCGCAGCTCGACATAGCCGGTCAGGGGGAAGTCCTTGCGGAACGGGTGGCCTTCAAAGCCATAGTCGGTGAGGATGCGGCGCAGATCCGAATTTCCGGCGAAGATCACGCCGAACATGTCGTAAACCTCACGCTCCAGCCAGCCTGCGACTGGCCACAGGGTGGTGACGGTGGGCACCGGAGTATTCTCGGCCGCGCTCAATTTGACCATGATGCGGTGGTTCTTGGTCAGGCTGAGCAGCATGTAGACCACGTCGAAGCGTTCGGTGCGTTCAGGGTAATCAACCCCGGCGATTTCCATCAGCTGCTGATATTGGTGCTCGTCGCGCAGGAGACGCAGGACGTCTTCGATGCGGTCGCGGGCGACGGTAAGGATGATTTCGCCGTGCTCTTCGCTGGCGGCGAGCGCCAACGGGCCAAGCGCTTTGGTCAGCGTATCGAGCACTCCCTGGTTGGAGGCGATTTTGGGGGCGGAGTGCAGGACCAGGCTCACCGCTCGATCGTCCCCACGCGGCGGATTTTCCGCTGCAACTGCATCACCCCATAGAGCAAAGCCTCAGCCGTCGGCGGGCAGCCCGGCACATAGATATCGACTGGCACAATCCGGTCACAGCCGCGCACCACCGAATAGCTATAGTGATAATAGCCGCCGCCATTGGCGCAGCTGCCCATGGAAATCACATATTTCGGGTCCGACATCTGGTCATAGACCTTGCGCAGCGCCGGGGCCATCTTGTTGCACAGGGTCCCCGCGACGATCATCACGTCGCTCTGGCGCGGGGAGGCGCGCGGGGCGACGCCGAAGCGTTCCATATCGTAGCGCGGCATGTTGACGTGGATCATTTCGACCGCACAGCACGCCAGCCCGAAGGTCATCCACCACAGCGAGCCGGTGCGCGCCCAGTGGAACAGATCCTCGGTGCTGGTAACCAGAAAACCCTTGTCCTGAACCTGCGAATTCAGATCGAGGAAGAAATCCTGGTTCGGGGCGACGACAGACGATTGCGGGGCGGCTACAGCGTTCATTCCCAGTCCAACGCTCCCTTTTTCCAGGCATAGCCGAGGCCAATCCCCAGTTCGAACAGAAACACCATCATGGTGATCCAGCCCGGCCAGCCGGTGACGTCGAGGCTCACCGCCCAAGGGAACAGGAAGGCCGCTTCCAGGTCGAAAACGATGAACAGGATGGCGACGAGATAGAAGCGCACATCGAACTGGCTGCGCGGATCTTCGAAAGCGGGAAAGCCGCACTCATATTCGCTGAGCTTGTCGGCATTGGGATTATGCGCGCCGGTGAGCCGGCTGACCGCCATCGGCAGGAACACCATCGCCGCCGAAATCCCGCCCGCGATGAACAGGAAAATCAAAATTGGCAGATATTGGGACAGATCGACCACGGATATGCTCTCTTCGCGCGCTGACTCGTCAATCTCAGGCCGCCCCCGCGCCCTAGTCCGGGCGGCTCCGGGGCGCAAGTAGGGACGGCTCGGGAATTCAGCGACTTCATCGCCACTTCCGGTAGCTGCATTGCTTTTGCCGCAGTGCAGCATTATGCGGACGCCGCTTGCGAATTGTCGTTTCACGAAAGACCCCATTGCCATGACCCGGATTTCCGCCACCGACCCGATCGTCGTCCTCTCTTATGCGCGCACCCCCATGGGCGGATTGCAGGGTGTGCTGGCCGATGCCACGGCGACCGATCTTGGCGCCGCCGCCGTGAGAGCCGCGGTCGAGCGCGCCGGCGTTAGGGGCGAGGATATCGAGCGCATCTACATGGGCTGCGTGCTGCCCGCCGGGCTCGGCCAGGCCCCTGCCCGCCAGGCCGCGCTGAAAGCCGGACTGCCGCAGTCGGTCGAGGCGACCACGGTCAACAAGGTCTGCGGCTCGGGCATGCAAACGGTGATCATGGGCGCCGAGGCGCTGGCCTGCGGATCGATCGACATGGTCATCGCCGGCGGCATGGAGAGCATGTCGGGCGCGCCCTACCTGCTCAAGAAGCACCGCTCGGGCGCGCGGGTGGGCCACGACACCGCCAATGATCACAAGTTAATAGACGGGCGGGAAGACGCCAATGATGGCAGCACGATGGGCAGCATCGCCCAGGCC
>JANLQW010000175.1:0-15239 GCA_031368085.1 Novosphingobium sp.
CAACCGTCGCTCGATGCGAGTTGCGTAGCGCGCACGATAATTCGCCCCCGGATCGTGCGGATGACCGCCGCGGTGGGGCGCTGATCGTCTCAGGCCTCGCTACCCCTGCCAGTCGTCGGTGATCCGCCGCGCCGCGAGGAAATAGAGCGTCGCTGCAAGGGGGTAGAGCACGACCGCGCATATCATGATCGAATAGCGCAGAGCGGAGTCGCCATAGACTGAAGTCAGCGAGTCGGACAGCAGTCCGAATACCATCGTCCCTATGCCGAGCCCGATGAAATTGACGATCATCAGATAGATGGCGGACGCCGTCGCGCGCATCGACGCGGGCGCGATATTCTGGATGATGGAGACGCTAGGTCCCGTCCAGACATAGCCCATCGCCTGCGGAACGAGCAGCAGCGCGAACACCCATGGCAGCGATTCGACATATATTCCTGCGAGCAAGAACGGGAAGCCGATCAGGAAAGCGATGGCGGGGATACGCATATAGGCCCGGCGATCGCGTTGGCCGAAATGGTCGGTAAGATAGCCGCCGAGCAGGATGCCCGCTATCCCGCCCGTAATGGCAACCGTGCCAAGGAATTTCGATGTGTCCGAAATGTCGAGGCCGTGGCTCCGGGCGATGAAGGACGGCAGCCAGAAACCGAGACCATAGGACAGCATCGATGCCGTCGCCGAACCCAGCGACACCAGCCAGAAGGTTGGTTTTGCGGCGACCCGGCGCAATACGTCGAGGGCCGAGGCGCTGCCCGCCGTCTGCGTCTCGGGCGGGTCGAACGCACCGCGCTCGGGTTCGCGAACGACGATGGCGAATATCGGCGCCAGCACGAAACCGGCGATGCCGAGCGCGATGAAGGCGAAGCGCCACCCATATTCTGCGGCAAGAAAGCCGCCGATGAACAGGCCCAGCGCCGATCCGACAGGCAGGCCGAGCGTCAGGATTGATAGCGCGCGGGCCCGCTGCTCGGGGGGATAATAGTCAGAGATCATCGAGAACGCCGGCGCCACCCCGCCCGCTTCACCGACACCTACGCCGAGCCGCGCAACGAACAGCGAGGTAAATCCGCCGGCCATACCGCACAGTGCGGTGAATCCGCTCCAGATCGCGAGAGCCACTGTTTCGATCCATTTGCGGCTAAAGCGGTCGGCGAGCCAGGCGATCGGTATGCCGAGGGTCGCATAGAAAATCGCGAAGGCGAGGCCGCCCATCATTCCGAGCTGCGTATCGGACAGGTTGAGATCGGCCTTGATGGGAACGGCCAGGATGCCGACGATCTGCCGGTCGACGAAATTGAGGATGTAGGCGAGCAGCAACATCAAAAGCACGACGGCGCGGTAGCCCGAGAATATCCCCTGTTCCCTATCGGGCTTCGTCCCCTTCATATGATCCTCCCTGTCGCGGCCTTTTGCCGCTTTCTTCCCTCTACACCATAGCGGGCGGGGTTGCATCGCGCTCATCGCCTGGCGATAGTCTAGCCCGCGATAACGTGCTTCTCTCGCAGGGATTCGATTGCTTCGGGTGCGATGCCCCAAGCCAGCAAGGCATCCCTGGTGCCGGCCACCGGATCGACCGTAGGCCCTCTGACGGACGTTTGGGTCCGGCTGAACCGGGGGGCCGGGGCCGGGGCGGTTACGCCTTCGTGAACTTCGAACAGGCCGCGTTCCTGAGAAAACGGGTGCGAAAGGCATTCATCCATGTCCAGCACCGGTGTCACGCAGGCGTCGCTGTCGGCAAATATCCCAGCCCATTCGCTGCGTGTACGAGCGGCGAATTTGCTTGCCAAGATTGCATGGAGCTCGGGCCATCGCGCTGTGTCGTTCTGGTCCGGCAACTGAGCGGGATCGAGTTCCAGCTTGTCGAGCAACATGCGAAAGAAGCGTTGTTCGACCGCGCCAACTGCAATGAACTTGCCGTCGCTGGTCGGGTAGGTCGTATAATAGGGTGAGCCGCCATCTACCGGGTTTGCGCCGCGCCTGTTCTCCCATATCCCGGCCTGCCGTAATCCAAAATGCATTGACATCAGGCTCGTGATTCCATCGACCATCGCTGCGTCGATCACCTGGCCTTGTCCCGATTGCCGTGCTTCCAGCAGCGCGGCGAGCATTCCCATCGCCAGGTAGAGCGAGCCGCCGCCGAAATCGCCAATGAGGTTGAGCGGCACCACGGGCGGCCCGTCCTTCGGCCCGATCGTCGCAAGCGCACCGGTCATGGCGATATAATTGATGTCATGACCGGCAAGGTGCGACATGGACCCCTGCTGCCCCCATCCGGTCATCCGCCCGTAAACGAGGCGGGGAT
Organism: Novosphingobium sp.; assembly: GCA_031368085.1. Lineage (GTDB taxonomy): Bacteria > Pseudomonadota > Alphaproteobacteria > Sphingomonadales > Sphingomonadaceae > Novosphingobium. The sequence continues at coordinate 2,303 of JANLQW010000175.1, forward strand.
TGATCGCGGCGCAAACCTCCGGTCCGAGGCCAAGACGCTCCATGACGCCTGGCCGGAACCCCTCGATCAACATGTCGGCAGTTGCCACGAGCTGCTTGACTGTTTCGACGCCTTCCGGCGCCTTCAGGTCGATTGCCGCGGCTTGCTTGTTGCGATTGAGGAGGTCGAAGCGGGGCTCGATCTCGAAGCCGAGATCTACGGTCGCAAGCCGGCTCACGCGCAGTACATCCGCTCCAAGATCGGCCAGCAGCATCGCGCAGAACGGTGCAGGGCCGATATTCGACATCTCTACAATCCGGACTCCCGTTAGCGGACCCATATTACCCCCGTTCGCTGCTTGCAGCTGGTTTCCAAATCTTGTCCGTGTTGCAGTGACTTTCCATCACGAACAACGATACTGGGCAAGCTTTGCGGCCGGATAGCGCTGTGGATTGCTCCTTGCACCACAAATCGGCAAAATTGCATCATAACAACGGTATCGGACTTTCTAACAGGTTGAGAGGACTCAAAATGAGTGCCACTCAATAAAGAGGGTGACATTGGTTTTTGACAGGTCTAGGGTCGGGAGACGCGATGATGGAGAATTATGTGGATTCCGCTCAGATCCTCGCCCGCTTCCAGGAGGTTGCTGCGCAGCCGCTCGCCTATGCGCGGGAATGGAAAGATCGCACCGGCGGAGCGGTGATCGGCTCCTTCCCGATGAATTTTCCGGGCGAGCTGGCCCACGCGGCGGGCGCGCTGCCGCTGATCATCCAGGAATCCGATGATCCTATCACGGTCGGTCATGGCCTGCTGTTCCCGTTCTACTGCGGTTACACGCGAAGTACGGTTGACCAGGCGGCGAAGGGCGACTTTGCGGTCCTCGACGCCATTATGTTCGGTGATCATTGTGTCCAGCTGCTCGGCGCTGCGGATGCGGTGCGCGTTGCAATTCCCGAGACGCGGGTGATCTTTTTCCAGCTGATCTCGTCGATGTGCGATCCCTGGACGCTGGGCCGGGCGCGTGAAACCTTCCTTGCGCTCAAGTCCGAGCTTGAGGAATTTCTCGAACGTCCGATCGAGGATGACGCGCTGCGCGCCAGCATCGCGGTGTTCAACAGCAACCGCCAGTTGATCCGCCAGCTTTACGAGATGCGTACGGCCGGCACCGCAGGGCTGACGGCATCGCAGATGCAGCACATCGTCAAGTCGAGCATGGTGATGGACAAGGCCGAACACACCGCGCTGCTCGCCGAGCTGGTTGCTTTGATCTCGGCCAGCCCGCCGCCTGCACAGCGGGGCGTGCGTCTGCACCTGTCAGGCCATTTCTGCCAGGCACCCAAGCCGGGTATTCTCGATATGATCGAAGAATGTGGCGCTATCGTTGTCGGCGACGATCTCTACCACGGCTTCCGCTATATCTCGACGGACGTGAAACCCGATGGCGATCCGCTGGACGGCCTGGCTGAATGGTACCTCGCCCGTAACACCGGGGTGCCGTGCCCGACCCGCGTGCAGAACGATGTCGACTGGGACGCGTTCCTGATCGACGCGATGCGCAAGGAGAAAGCGGACGGCATGATCGTGCTTATGGCCAAGTTCTGCGAACCTCACATGTATTATTACCCCGAGGTCAAGGAGGCGTTCGAAAAGCATGACATGCCCCACCTCTTGATCGAAACCGAACATGAATCGATGGCGCTTGAGAGCCTCAAGACCCGCGTCGAAACCTTTCTCGAAATCGTCAAGCGTCGGCAGGATGCCAGGCCGCTTGTACCGCAAGCAACCTGACGGAGACGGCCAACATGAACATCCAGGCAGTACAACCCAAGGTCGCTAACAAGCTGGTGGCCACCCGCATGGCGGGCAAGCTGGTCAACGATTATTGGGACATGGTCTGGCGCGCCAAGGAAGAGGGCAAGCTGGTCTGCTGGTACGAAGGATCGTCGATCAACCCGTTTCTTGAAGCGGCCGATATCGTCTGGGTGCACGGCGAGGCCTATTCGGCGATGCTCGCAGCGCGCCATCAGGAAGGCCCGGCGCAGCAGGCAGCGGAAGATCGCGGCTACATGAAGGAGCTGTGCTCATATGCGCGCACGCACCTGGGCTGTGCGGTCAGCAACCAGCGAAACCGCAACGATGCCGACAACGGCTTTACCGACATTCCCGATGATGACGATATCGCCGCCAGGCTGCCGCCGCCGGACATGATCATCAGCGCCTATGCCTATTGCAGCACCGGGCAGCAGTGGGACGAGATGACGTCGCGTCTGTTCGGCAAGAAGATTCCGATTTTCAACGTGTCGATTCCCTGGATCTGGGCGTCAAAGAAGGATGCCGGGTACATCCGCGGGCAAGAGTGGGAGGAGACCTCGGCTTACGTCGCGCGCCAGCTCAACGACATGGTCAAATTCATCGAGGAGCGCACCGGCAAACCCTATCCGTGGGACCGCCTGCGCGAACTGATGACCAATGTGAAGCGCGCGTCCGAACTGCGGCTGGAAGCGATGGACATGTGCACCGCCACGCCCGCCCCGGCGAGCTTCTTCGATTGGGTGGTCAGCATCGCACCGATCAACCAGTTGCCGTGCACCACCGACATCGTCGATTACTTCACCGCCGTGCGCGACGAGGTGGCCGAGCGTGTGAAGAATGGCGTTGGCGCGGTTCCGCGCGAAAAGTACCGGCTGTTCTTCGACGGTATCATGAACTGGAACAAGGTCGGCTGGCTGGCCGAGAAGTTCGCGCGCTATGATGCGACGGTCGTGGCTGGCCGTTACACGCATATGGCGTTCTGGCAGGAGCCCGACCTGATCAACGCGACGGATCCGGTGCTGGGCATGGCGCAAAATTATCTGATTTGTCCCAACAACCACAGCTCGCCGATCCTGATCGACCTGATCATGGACCTGTGCCGCAAATATGAAGTCGATGGCATGGTGATCCACGCCTCGCGCACCTGCCGCGCCTTCACCAACCCGCAGTTCCTGATCGCCGATGCGGCGTCCAAACGGCTGGGCATCCAGACGACAATGTTCGAAGGCGATGTCGTCGATGAATCGTTCTACAAGGACGAGCTGGTCAACACCCGTGTCGAGGCGATGCTCGAAGCGATTGACGCGCGGCGGTTGTCGGCAGCCTGACGGGCTCCGGACCGGCAAGAAAGGAAACGGCGATGAAGAAGCACCTGATGGGCATTGATTTCGGATCGACCACCGCCAAGGCGGTGATCGTCGATCTTGACGGCAACATCGTGGCGTCCTGCGTTTCCCACATGGGTGCGGTCAGCAATTTGGCGGTCGAGGCCGCGGTCGAAGGCGTGCTCGCGCAAGCCGGACTGACCCAGGCCGACATGGGCCGCACGGTCAGCACCGGTTACGGCCGCCGGATGCTCGACATCGCCGACAAGAATTTTACCGAGATCACCTGCCATGCGCGTGGCGCGGTGGCGATGGTTCCCGATGCCCGGCTGGTAATCGATATCGGCGGTCAGGACAGCAAGGTCATCTCGGTCGATTCCAATGGCCTTGTCGCGCAGTTCGCGATGAATGACCGCTGCGCCGCAGGGACAGGCAAATTTCTCGAAGTGCTCGCCCGCGCAATGGAAATCGAACTTGAGGACATGGGCGACGTTGCGATGGCGGCCGAAAACGAACTCAAGATTTCCAGCATGTGCGCGACCTTTGCCGAAACCGAGGTTATTTCGCTGCGTGCCGAGGGCCATTCCAAGCCCGATGTGCTTGGCGCGGTCCATCTGGCAATCGCCAACCGCACGCTGGGCCTGGTCAGCCGGGTCGGCAAAAAGGGCCCGGTAGTGATGACCGGCGGCGTCGCCAAGAACCGCGCGGCGGTCCATTACATCGAAAAGGTACTCGGCCTGCCGGTCATCCTGCCGGGCAACCCGCAAGTGGCGGGCGCACTTGGCGCGGCGCTGCTGGCGCTCGATGATTACCGTGCCATGCTCAAAGAAGCGGCTGCTCCGCCGGATGACGATGCGCTTGATGCCCAGCTTGCCGTCGGCGGCTCTTGCGCTCCGGCCTGCACGGGTTCCGGAATCAAGGTCGAGGTATGAAAGCAGTCAGGCTCAAGACGCCGGGTCTTGTCGCAGTAGAAGAGGTCGAGCAGCCTCGGCCAGCCAAGGGCGAGGTGTTGCTGCGCGTTCTTGCTGCGGGAGTTTGCCGTACCGACCTGCACATCCGCCACGATCCCGGCCAGATGACCCCGGCTGGCACCACGCTGGGCCATGAGATTGCCGGCGAGGTTGCCGCGCTGGGCGAAGGCGTCAGTAACTGGAGCTTGGGCGATCGGGCGGTGGTTCATCCGTGCTGGGCCTGTCACAATTGCCCGGCTTGCCGGGCCGGGCGCGAAAATGCATGCCAGGGCAATGGCTCGCGCGAGGTGCCTCCGCCAACTCCGGGCGTGAGCGTGAATGGCGGCATGGCGACCTTTGCCGTGGTGCCGGCCTCGTCGCTTATCGCCATCGGCAATCTCGATCCGGCGTTTGCGGCCGTCCTCGCCGATGCCGGCCTTGCGCCTTACCATTCCGTACGGCTTATCCGGGATGCCCTGACTCCCGGGACAACGGCGGTGGTGATCGGACTTGGCGGACTTGGCCAGTTCGCGGTCCAGATGTTGCGGATTATGACACCCACAAAAATCGTCGCGCTCGATATTTCGGACGAGGCGCTGGCGCTGGCTCGGCCAGTGGCGGACGCTGTGTTTCGTGCCGATGGGGCCGGGGTCGCGGGCGATGTTCTGGCGATCACCGGAGGCCGGGGCGCGGAAGTGGTGATCGACCTTGTCGGCACTGACCAGAGCCTTCGTTTGTCGGCCTCGATTGTCGCCCCCTATGGCGCGATCCAGGCGATCGGGCTGAGCGCGGGCAGCGTGCCGTTCGAAACCGGCATCGTATCGAGCATTGGCCTGCCGTGGGGGGCGACGTTCATGAAGCCCTACAGTGGCAGCTACCGCGACCTCGCCGAGGTTATCGCGCTGGCGCAGGAAGGCCGCCTGACCGCCAGCATCCAGCGTTTCCCCCTCAACGACGCGAGCCTGGCTTTCGACCTGCTGGAATCCGGCAAGGTCAGCGGGCGTGCCGTGCTGATCCCGGAGTAGCGTCTTGCAAGACGCCTATCGCCAGCGCCGCCTGACAGAATCCTACTGGCCTGCCGATAGCTCGCGGCCCTATCTCGAATGGACGCTGGGGCACGCGCTCGCCGATGCGGCGGCGGCAGAACCGGAACGTGAGGCTCTGGTCGAATACCTGCCCGACGGCTCGCGCGGGCGCAGCTGGACCTATGCCGGGCTGGAGGCCGAAGCGCACCGCGTCGCCGCTTCCCTGCTTACGCAATTCCGGCCGGGCGACCGGGTGGCGGTCTGCGCCAACAACATTCCGGAATGGATGCTGCTGCTTTACGGCTGCGCGCTGGCGGGGATTGTCCTGGTTACCGTCAATCCGGCCTGCAAGGCGCGGGAACTGAAGCATATCCTGGGGAATTCGGGGGCGGTCGGCCTGTTTTCCATCGACCAGTTTCGCGGGCAAAACTGCCTTGCCGAGGTGGAGGCGCTCCGCGCCGATCTGCCGTGCTTGCGCAAAATCATCCGTTTTGCCGATTTCGCGGCGTTCGTTGACGCAGCCAGCGACGATGGGCAAACGCTTACATTGCCCGATGTGAAGCCGCGCGATCCTTGCCTGATCATGTTTACATCGGGCACGACCGGACTCCAGAAGGGTGTTGTCTTTCACCACGAAGGCGTCGCCAACATGGCGCTGCTAACCCACGAACGCGGCGGTCTGCGCGATGGCGGGATCTTTGTCAGTCCGATGCCGCTGTTCTACATCGGGGGTCTAGGTCACGCGGGAGTCGGTGCGGTAATGCACCGGGCGACGCATGTCATCGTGCCGCATTTCGAGCCTGAGTTGCTGATGTCCATCATCCAGCGCGAAAAGGGTAGTTATTCGCTGCTGGTGCCGACGATGATCGAAGCCGTGCTCGCGCATCCCAGCCGCGCCGACTTCGATCTTGGCAGCCTCGCCCATATCATTTCGGGAGCATCGGTAGTCGAGGCGAGGCTGATCCGCCGCACCAATGCCGAACTCGGCTGCACGCTGTGCAACGTTTACGGCCAGACCGAAATGGAAGGCGTCGTTACCTCGACCCACCGCGATGATGCGGAAGCCGATGTGACGGGCACGATCGGCCAGCCCATCGCGCATTTTGAGGTGAAGATCGCCGATCCTGAAACTGGCGACGTGGTGCCGATCGCCCAGCCCGGGGAGATCTGGGTGCGTGGCCCGCAAGTCATGCTGGGCTATTTTGGCATGGCCGAGGAAACCGCGAAGACCCTGCGGTCTGACGGCTGGCTGCGTTCGGGCGATATCGCGACCATGGATGCGCGCGGCTTTATTTCAATCACCGGGCGGCTCAAGGAAATGATTATCCGCGGCGGCGAGAACGTCTATCCGCGCGAGGTCGAAAACCTGCTTCTGGAGCATCCCGCAATCAGCGCGGTCGCGGTCATCGGTTTGCCGCATCCCTATTGGGGCGAGCAGGTCGCGGCGGTGGTCGTGCCCAGCTCTGAGGAATCACCGCCCTCCGTCGACGAATTGCTCGACTTCGTCCGCCGCAACCTCGCCGCTTACAAAACTCCGAGCGAGTGGTTTTTCATGGATTCCTTCCCGTTCACCGACACCGGCAAGCTGCAGAAGTTCAAGCTGGTCGATGCTATCAAGGAAGGGTTGCTGACCAGCGCGCCAACCGCCGTCGCTGACTGACGCGAAGGCTGATCCCCGGTTGGCTCGGGCCTGGCCCCCTTACATTCAGACATTCCCGGTGGTGCTGCGCACATATGCAGCGACGTCCCCCGGCTGACACAATTCGATGATCGTGCCGTGTCCGCTGCCCTTGGTTATCCAGCCGCGCCTGAGCGGCAGGTTCGCGGTCGGCGGCTGGTCGAACACGCGCAGGCCCTTCGCCCGGTAATCCGCTAGTGCCGCGTCGAGATCCGCCACTTCGAGCGCCACCACGACATCGCCTTGCGCCAGTTCGCCGCTGCCGGAGAACGAGACCAGTTCAATAATCGTGCCGTCTGTCGCCGGAAAGAAGGCGCAGCGGATGTTGAGTTCGGGCACGGATTTTACGATCGGCGCACCCAGTCCGAGAACGTCGCCATAAAAGGCAAGGCCGGCTTCGAGGTCGGTCACGCAAATTGCGATGTGGTCCAGCTTCGGCATTCCGGAACCCTTTGCCTTCACCTTTGGAAATCGCGATATGGATCGTAATGAGGGCTATTCAACAATCCTTGACTTATCGAGCCGGCGACGAATTGACAACTGTATGGTTTCGATCACCTGTCGATGAGCCGGAGACCGACGTGTCCTCGCTGTCGCGCGCTCTGGCCAAAGACGAAGCCGCAGATTAGGGTCGTCGCTACCGAATGGAAATACATGCGAATGAGAACGATGACGAACCCACTGGTGCGAGCTTCTCACGGATGACGACGGGGACGGTTCGCAAGCGGCGCAATCGTGTGGTCACCCGTCAGTCGCAAGACGTACGGGTCGCCGACATCCTCAAAGCCGCGCGCGAAATCGTCGCTGAGAACGGCTACGAAGGGGTGACCGTTTCAGAGATCGCGGAGCGCGCCGGGATCGTCGAAGGAACCGTCTATCGCTACTTCAAAAACAAGGAGGAGCTGCTTCTCAAGGTTGCCGAGGACTGGTTCGTCGAAAGTTTCGCGGACCTTGTCGATGTCAGCGCCATCAGCGGTACGTACAACAAGTTGCGCTACCTGATCTGGCATTCGCTCAAGACGATCAAGGCGGGGCCGGCAATCAGCCGTTTCGTCATGACCGAAGTCCGGCCGAAGCCCGACTACAAGGAGACTGCGGTCTTCGGTATCAATCGGCGCTACACCGCGCAAATCCGCAACCTTTTCGCCGAAGCGATAAGCAGCGGCGAGTTTTCGCACGATGTGCCCGAACGCCTGCTGCGGGACATGGTGTTCGGAACTATCGAGCACAGCACCTGGCGCTTCCTGCGCGGCGAGGGGGATTTCGATCCGGCCGAGATCGCGGATGAGATCGCAGCGGTGCTTTATCGCGGAATGTCGGCCAAGCCTCCGGAAGATGACAAGTTTTCCCTGCTGGTGGACCGGCTGGAAAAGGTCGCGGATAGGCTGGCACAGGACGCTGCCGGCAAATCCTAGCTCACGGCGCAGCGGACATCAGGATTGCGCAGACCTGGTCCAGCGTATCCCCTCGCGCCACGCAATCCGGCCTATGCCGCAACCATCCGCCGCTTGGAATCCATCGCCTCGATCATCGCCTCAAGCCGGGTGTTGAGCAGTTCGTCCTTGTAGAAACTTTCGTCCGCGACATCGCCTTCGAAGAACAGCGCCTGCCGCCCGTGCTTGCGCGCGGATTCGGTGATGAGGAATTGCGAATTGGTCATCCCGCGGCAGGTCCGCGAAACGTGCATGACCATGCCGTCGATATGGTGTTGATCACAGATCCGGTCGATCTCGCCGATCATAATTGGTGCGCCATGATTGTTGGGGCAGACCAGATAGTTCTGCGCCATGCCGCGCACCGGGTTCTTCAGATCGACCAGTTCAGGCTCCTGCCAGAACGACATGTGGGTATAGCGTCCGGCAACGACTGCGGCGTCGACCGCGGCGAACTTGTCGGCCAGCCAGCCGATCTTGTTCCAGTTCATCATGCCGTCGAAGAACAGGCGGTATTTTTCGTTGGGAACCGCACCGACGCCGTCGACGATGCGCTGCTGGATTTCGGCCTTCACTGCCTCGAAATAATCGACGATCCGCTGTGTGCCGGGCAGGAAGTTGACATGCGCAATGCTGACGATCCAGTCGAAGAAGCTGGCTGGCGCAGGCGAAACCGAACACAGGTCCATCGCTTCCTTGCGCAGGATCGCGGCTTTCTTGATAAAGGACATCACCTCGCTCAGCCGGTCCCAATCATAGGGACGCCCGGTGTGTTCCGATAGAAACGCCGCCATCGCGCGCAGCTGCTTTTCGACATAGTCGCTGCGCTCTTCCCACTCGGTCCCGCGCATGTAACCGGCATCTTGCCGCCCGCCCCACAACAGCGGGATCGACACGTTGAATATCGGAATTTTCTTGCCGTAGAGGCGATAGATGGTTTCGTCCCACTGCTGGCCGGAGCTGCAGTAGGGGTATGCGTTGATCAGCATGTCGGGCGCAGGCAGCTTGCTGATGGCGATTGCGCGTGGGCTCTGCGGATCGAGCTGACCCTCAGCCAACTTGACCTTGTCGAGCAGCGCCTGGCCAATATGGGTGCGGGCATATGAGCACAGCTCGCGATCGTAGCCGCGCTCCTCACCCGCGCGCTGCGCAGGCTGTTCCTCGTGACGTGCGGCGAGATAGGCAGACCATGCCTCGCCATGAACCCAGGCCAGATCATGCGCCTGGAAGAATGGCGGAATGTAGGTGCCGTTGTACCACACGACCTTCTTGCCCGCTTCCTTTGCAGAAAACAGATCGGCCCAGTAATCGTTGACGATCACCGAACCGAGCTTGGTTGCCTTCAACCGGTTCGCCTTCTTGCCCGAAGCTGTGCCCGTGTTGTGCTGAGAGAGCTTTGTGAGATCAAGCGTGTCAACGGTGCGCATGGTGGGAATCCTCGTGTACGGCGGCGGCGACAGTTTCAGGCGAAGACAGTGTCAGGCGGCGACGAGGCGACGCCGTGATATTTCAACAAAGGTTTCAACCCGTGTCTTGAACGCCTCGATCGGCATTGAATCATGTTCGGTTTCGATCAGCAGCATGGAAATGCCGGCGCGATCGAACGCCTCCTTGATTTCGGGAATATGGTACATGTGCGGCTCGCAGAATTTGGCGAGCAGCACAATGATGCCCTGCGCCCCGGTTTCGCGCACGGCTTCGAGCAGGAACTCGACCCAGTCCGCTTCGGTATCGACGCGGGTGGGGCAGGGTACCTTGCGGTTGCGCTGCAGATACCATGTGGCCAGCGCGTCGAGCGGATCGCCCGCATCGCCGACATCCGATGCGATGAACCGGTAGCCATGGTAGAGGTCGTCAGCGACGACGGTGGTGCCGCATTCCTCGATCATGTCGAGCAGTTCGAGTTTGGGCGCCTGGCACAAATGCCCCGAAAGGTAGACGGGCATGCCGGTCGAGCGCGGCACTGCGCCACCCTCGACTAGGGCGACCAGCTGTTCGAGCAGCGCGGTATGATCGGCGCGGTCCATGACCATGCTCGACTTGATGACATGCTGCATGTCGCGCGCGGACAGTGCCAGACGCCGGGTGTTGCGCAGGGCATAGAGGCGGCGGATCAGCGCGCGGTTGCGGTTGAACAGGGTGATGCTGGCGCGCAGTGCATCGTCGGTCACGGATGTGCCGAGCAGTTCGTCGAGTTCCTTGCGCAGCTGGGCAAAGGCGCCGCGTGCTTCCTCCCAGGCCCAGTCTGCATTCATGGATGAAATGAGCTGATTGAACAGGATTTTCAGGTCCGGGACGTTCCAGCGCACCACGTCGGCAGTGCCAAGCAACTGGACGCAGTGATCGCCGAACATGATCGCGTCGAGGAAATCGAACCGGCCTTTCATTGCTTGGTCGACGACGCTGCGATTGTAGCCGCAATAGAATGAAAAGACGCCAGCCTCGCCATCGGTAATCGGTTCGTCGGCTTCCTGGATAATCACCGGAAGCGCGCCGGCGGCATGTGCCAGCTCCGAAGGGAAGTGCATCGGGAAGGACCCGATTACCGGACGGCCGGTGCGTTCCTTCCAGGCGCGTGCGTAACCGAGGCTGTCGCCCGCGATGCCGGAAAAGATATCGAGAATCTCACGCATCATCGCGCCATTTCTGCTGCTGCGCCGGGCAAGGCCTCATCATCATGACATTCTATCCGGGACCGCGCTTAGTAAGTCAAGCCCATTAGAAAAATCGGCAAGCGCCAGGCCCGCCTGACTGCTCTAGGCGGCATGCTTAAGCGCGCGACAATCCGCCATTCCAGACATTGCCGGCAAAGCCTGCCCATGATTTGCCCTTGCGCCGGGCGCTGCCCGGATCAAACTCTTGTTGACGCTAACTCGTTTGTGTCTTTCGGTAAAAGCGCGGCGATTCGCGAGATGACTGGCAGGGGATTGATGAGGCTCGTTTAATTAAGCCCGTTATTGTCCGTCACTGGTATACATAAAATTCAACTAAACTTATGAATATAAATAATATTCTTCTTTCTTGCATCCATCTCACTTGAGACCTATAAATCGGGTCACCAAGATAAGCGGGGAGATCGCGGTGTCAGATGGCGTTCCAGTTCCAGTGGTGCCGCAGTTCGCCACGGCGATGACGCTCATTGTCGGCGGCACCTCGGGAGTTGGTCTCGCATCGGCGATCAGGCTGGCAGACGCTGGTGTTCGCAAGCTGTGCATTGTCGGTCGCGATCGGGCGCGCGGCGAAGCAGCGCGAGCAATGGTCGCGGCTCATTGCCCTGAAGCGGACGTACTGTGGATCGGTGCCGATGCCAACAGCGCCACCGATGCAACGGCAGTTTGTCGCCAGGTGGCCGACAGGTTCGGCGGAATCGACATCCTCGTCAATTCGACCGTAGGGCCTCACGCGCCGGGGTTGCTCAAGGACCAGCCAATCGAGAGTCTCGAGGAAATGCTTGTCCAGCTGGCGATGGGCCCGATGCTGATGAGCCGCGCGGCATTGCCTTACATGGTGGCGCGCAAAAGCGGTGTGATACTCAATATCGCCTCCGATGCGGCCAAGCTGGCAACGCCTGGCGAGACGGTGCTTGGCGCCGCCATGGCGGCGATTGTGATGTTCAGCCGTGCACTGGCGATCGAAGCCAAGCGCGACGGCATCCGGGTCAATGCGCTGACGCCGTCGCTGATCGCCGGGACACTGACCCACGCGCGGATGCAGGAGAACCCGTTCGCGGCGAAGCTGTTCGCCAAAGCTGCGCAGATGGCGCACCTCGGCGTGGCCGAGGCCGACGATATCGCCGATCTCGTGGTGTTCCTGGCGGGGCCAGGGGCTGCCAAGATTACAGGCCAAGCGATTAGTGCAAACGGCGGAATTTCAGCGGCTTGATCGGTCAGTGAGGGTTTAGATGCAACGGTTGAGCGGCAAACGGGCGATCATCACCGGCGGCGGCAGTGGCATCGGTCGTGGTGCCGCGCTGCGCTTCGCCGCCGAGGGTGCAACCGTGCTGGTCGTCGGGCGATCGCCGGAAAACATTTGCGAAACCGCTGATCTGGTCCGCGCACAAGGCGGCACGGCGCATCACTTCGTCGCCGATGTGACCGTCGAGGTCGAGGTTGCGGCGATGACGGCTTGTGCTCTCGAAGTGCTTGGCGGGTGGGAGATCGTGTTCGCCAACGCCGGGACCACCGACCATGACGTGCCATTCTTCGAACAGGCGGTCGAGGCGTGGGAGGATTGCTGGCGCGGCAATGTGATCAGCGCGTTCCTGACGATCAAGCACACGGGGCCCTATCTCAAGCAGGCGGGGGCCGGGTCGATCATCTTGATGTCGTCTGCCGGCTCGCTGCGCGCCAATGCCGGGACCATTGCATACGGCGCTGCCAAGGCTGCCGTGAACAGCCTGGTGATGGGCGCAGCGAACTTCTTTGCGGGCACCGGGGTGAGGGTCAACGGCATTGCCGCGGGACTGGTCGAGACCAAGCTGACCAAGTCGGCGTTCGATTACGCCCGCGCCAAGGGCGTCGAGCACAAGATGGGCGGGATTACGCCGCTGCGGCGCACCGGCACCGTCGAGGAAATCGCCGGCGTTGCCGCGTTCCTCGCCAGCGCGGATGCCGGCTTCATCACCGGACAACTGATCGGCGCCGACGGGGGGCTTAGCAGCACCCATCCGTTCGGCCGAGTGGCGCTTTGAGCAGGAACGACTGAACTCATGGACTTCGAACTGCCATCCGAC
>JANLQW010000195.1:0-35372 GCA_031368085.1 Novosphingobium sp.
ACCGCAGCCACGACTTCGGCCTTGCGCCGTACCACCCAGCGGGTAGTGCCGGGGTCGGGAAGCGACGCTATTGTCAGAGGTTCGCCAAGCGGACCGATGACCATTGCCGGTTTGATCTTTTGATTTTCAATCATCATAACCCTCGACCGCCGGCCAGCGAACTCCCGGCGTCAGCCACAGCTATGGCCCCACCAGGTTTGCAATTGCCTAAAGCTGTTCGGTTAACGGAGCATAAGACTTTACCTGATCCGGCACCCGAGTCGCCAAGCGCTTGAGCTGCCAACGGTGCGAAACTGCCATGCGGCAAGACGACGCCCGCGTCTGGTGCCGCCAATGCCTGCCGGGCGAGCCAGGCAGCGCCAAGCCGGGCGCGCAGCACGTACCAGTCCGGCGCGCCGGCCCAGACTTCGCCGGCCGAAGTGGCAACCGGCGCCGGGCGCCACTCAGTCCAGTCGAATCCGATATCCATCGACCAGCCTATAGCCGCAACAAGGTTCAAAGGAGGTAAAGGCGCGGTTTACCCGGTGGTCACCATAGTTAACCGTTTGGCGGCATTGCCCGGCCAATGGTTTTTGACGCCCGCATCGTCTATCGTGCCGACCATGACCTTGACTGCCAGCATACTTCCCGGCCTCGATTCCGCAGCGCTGTTCGGCCTGGACGGGCTATTGTCCGGCCGGCGGATCGTCGTCGCCATGTCGGGAGGTGTCGATAGTTCGGTGGTTGCGGCGCTGGCAGCGGCGAGCGGCGCGGAGGTTATCGGCATCACCCTCCAGCTCTACGATCACGGCGCGGCGAGCGGCCGCAAAGGCGCGTGCTGCGCCGGTGACGACATCCGCGACGCCCGCGCCGTCGCCGACCGGCTGGGCATAGCCCATTACGTATTCGACCACGAAACCCGCTTCCGCGAAGAAGTGATCGACCGTTTCGCAGCTGATTACCTCGCCGGGCGGACCCCGATCCCCTGCATCCGCTGCAACATGGGGCCCAAATTCACCGACCTGTTCGCGATGGCCCGCGAACTTGGTGCGGACTGTCTGGCGACCGGGCATTATGTCCGCCGGCTCGAAGGCCCGGCCGGCCCGGAACTCCACCGCGCCGCCGATCCCGCGCGCGATCAGAGCTACTTCCTCTATGCGACCACCGACGCCCAGCTCGCCTATCTGCGCTTTCCGCTGGGCGGCCTGCCCAAGAGCGAGGTCCGCCGCATCGCCGAGACCGCTGGGTTGAAGGTCGCCGCCAAGCCCGACAGCCAGGATATCTGCTTCGTCCCCGATGGCGATTATGCCGGGGTCGTACGCAAGCTGCGGCCCGAGGCCGATGCCCCGGGCGATATCGTCCATTCGGTCACAGGCGCGGTGCTGGGTCAGCACCGGGGGATTGTGAAATATACCGTCGGCCAGCGGCGCGGACTCGAGATCGGCGGTCAGGCCGAGCCGCTTTATGTCACCGGGATCGAGGCGGCGAGCCAGCGGGTATTCGCCGGACCCCGGCACCTGCTGGCGGTAACTTCCGCACAGCTGATCGAGACCAACCGCATCGGCCCGCTGGTGCGCAATCATCCTGGCGCGCCGCTTACCGCGAAAGTGCGCTCGCTGGCCAAGCCGGTTCCGGTGGAACTTGATGGGCCGTTAGGCGAAGGTAGGGCGAGCCGTATCCGCTTCGTCAGCCCGGAATTCGGCGTCGCTCCCGGCCAGGCGGCTGTGCTCTATGCGGGGGAGCGGGTGGTCGGCGGCGGTTGGATCGATTCGACCGAGAGCGCTGGCACGCACTGAACCCCATCAGTCCCGCCAAGGCTCGAGCACGCAGCCCTCGCCTTCGCGAAATGTCGCCGTCTCGCTGGCCAGCAGCGGAAACCGCGCGGTGACGCTGCGCTCACGGGCGTCCGCACTTAGCGAGATCAGCGCCATCCCCGGCTCGAAGTCCTTGGCGCAATCGCTCAGGCTGCGGCCGGCGATATAACGGCAGGAACAGGCGGTTCGCGCGCCGAGCGCGGCGCCCGCAGCTGCGTAGCCGTTGAGCGGCTTCCAGAACCAGCCAAGCAGCAGCGCGGCGAGGACACCCGCCAGCACCATGCGCCGCCGGTTCCGGCGGCGTGGTCTGGAGACTGGGGCGGGCGGTGCGGTTGCCATCTCGGCCCGGCTTACGCATGGAAGCCGGACCATGTCGACCCGCGCGCTTGCCCTTATCCTGCCGATTATCGCACTGTGGGCCCTCGCCGGCTGCGGCTCTGCCGGCACGCCCGCCCCGCCGCCGATCAGCGAGGTCGCGCTGGCCGCGGTCACGGCGCGTCCGGGTGTATCGCGAGAGAACCTGGCCCGGCGGATCGACGCACTGTTTGCCGACGACGAGGCCGGCGAAACCCGCGCCCTGCTGGTGCTGCACCGGGGCCGCATCGTTGCCGAGCGCTATGCGCCGGGCTATAATCGTCAGACGCGCTTTCCCGGCTGGTCAATGACCAAGTCCGTAACCGGCGTGCTGATCGGCCTGCTGGTGGCGGACGGGCGTTTGCGGCTGGACGAAAGCGTGCCGATCACGCCGTGGCAGCGCTCCGGCGATCCGCGCGGCGAGATTACCCTGCGTCAGCTGCTGCAGATGCGCTCGGGCCTGCGCCATACCGAGGCGGGCGATCCCGCCTATGCCTCCGACGAGGTGCGCATGCTGTTTCTCGACGGGCGCGACGACATGGCCGGTTACGCCGAATCGCCGCCCCTGGAGGCCGAGCCGGGCCGCAAGTTCGAGTATTCATCGGCGACATCGGTGATCCTCGCCGATGTCGCTGCCCGCGTTCTTGCCGGCGAAGCCCAGCCGTTGGTGCGGCGGCAGGCGGTGACGGACTATCTCCACACGCGGCTGCTGCAGCCGCTTGGCATGCGCTCGGCAGTGCCTGAGTTCGATGCGGCGGGAACCTTCATCGGCTCCAGCATGCTGCACGCGACGGCGCGCGATTGGGGCAAGTTCGGCGAATTTCTGCGGAACGGCGGCACTGTTCAAGGCGCGCAGATCGTTCCGCGCGCCTGGATCGAATTCATGACCCGGCCCTCGCCGCGCAATCCGGGCTACGGCGCGCAGCTATGGCTGAATCGTCCCCAGCAGGACGGGTCGCCCCCGCTGTTTCCCGGCCGCGCGCCCGCCAGCCTGTTCGCCAGCATTGGCCACCTCGGCCAATATGTCATTGTCTCGCCGCGTCAGCAGCTGACCATCGTCAGGCTCGGCAAGACCGATGACGAAGGGGTTACCGCCCTGCGCGATCGCCTTGCCCAGATCGCCCTGCTGTTTCCGCAGGGATAGCCACTACCTCACTTCACCCCCGCGGCTTGCGGCAGCACATCCTCCGCCGCGATCCCCTTCTCATCGATCAATCCGTCAGGATCGGGATGGATCAGGATTTCCACATCGGGAAACTCGGCGATAAGCTTTGCCTCGATCTCGTCCATCACCCGGTGGGCGTGGTGGATGGTCATTGCGGGATCGACCCAGACGTGAAACTGGACAAAGTCGCGATTCCCGGAGGTGCGCGTGCGCAGATCGTGGACGCCGCGCAGTTCGGGGTGCCGGCCGATCACTTCGAGGAAGCGGGCTTTCTTGTCCTCTGGCCATTCGTGGTCCATCAACTGCTCGATCGCCTTGGTCGATGCGCGCCAGGCGCCCCAGCCCAGCCACAGGGCGATGAACAAGCCAAACGCCGGGTCGGCACCTGCCACCCCCGCATATTGATCGAGCGCAAGCGCCGCGATCACCGCCAGGTTGAGCAGCAGGTCGGATTGATAATGGACATGGTCGGTGGAAATGGCGAGGCTGCCGGTGCGGCGGATGACATGGCGCTGCCAGGCCAGTAGCGCCACGGTCACGGCCATCGCAGCGATCGAGACGGCAATACCCTCGCCCGCCGCTGCGGTCCGCCCGCCGGCCAGCGATTGCCCGATTGACCGGACCGCCAGGCCGAGCGCCGAAATCGAGATCAGCACCACCTGCGCCATCGCGGCGAGCGCTTCCGCCTTGCCGTGCCCGAAGCGGTGGTTGGAATCGGCCGGCTGCGCCGCGACCCAGACCCCGGCCAGCGTCGCCATGCTGGCGACCAGATCGAGCAGCGTATCGGCAAGACTGCCGAGCATCGCGGTCGAGCCGGTCGACCAGGCCGCCCAGCTTTTCAGCACGACCAGGAAGCAAGCCACGGCAATGCTGGCGAATGCGGCGCTGCGGTTGAGCGCATCGGCGTGTGCGGTGCTCCTCATGGATAGAGCAGCGTGCTGGCCCAGCCGGCGCCGGCGCGGGTGAAGCGCCGCCGCTCATGCAACCGGTGTGGCCGGTCGAGCCAGAATTCGAGCGCCACGGGATTTAGGCGATAACCCGTCCAATAGGTCGGCCGCTTAACCTCACGCCCGGCAAATTCCAGCTCAGCTTCGGTGTAGCGGGCAATGAAAATGCTGCGCGCAGCGAGCGGGGCGGATTGGTCGGAGGCGACAGCGCCCAGCTGCGAATCGCGCGCGCGGCTGGCAAAATAGGCATCCGCCGTTGCCGCATCGACTTGTTCGAGCGGGCCTTCGATGCGGATTTGCCGGCGCAGCGACTTCCAGTGGAACAGCAGCGCTGCGTGCGGATTGACGGCGAGCTCACCGCCCTTGCGGCTTTGGCTGTTGGTGTAGAAGGTGAAACCTTCCGGCCCATGGCCCTTCAGCAGGACCATCCGTACCGATGGCAAGGCGCCGGGCGTCGCCGTCGCCAGCGCCATCGCCTCGGCATCGCTGGGCTCACGGGCCTGCGCCTCGGCGAACCAGGCGCTGAACAGGGCGATGGGGTCGCCACCGGGAATCGCATTCTGCGTCTTATCCAATACCACTTGCACTGACGTGTTCCGATTGATCCGATCCAGTCCGGGATGTCCGCGACAGCCTCAAACTTGCTAACCGCATAGTCTTTGATCGGTTGCAAGAAAAGCGCGCCTTGCCGTCAGGGTAATGCCCACCTAGTTAGGCGGCATGGCAGCAGACCCCTATACGATACTGGGCGTTACCCGCGGGGCGAGCGAAAAGGACATCAAGTCCGCCTATCGCAAGCTCGCCAAGCAGCTTCACCCGGACCGCAACAGCGAAAACCCCAAGGCTACCGAACGGTTCGGCGAGGTGGCGCGGGCCTATGATCTGCTGGGCGACAAGGACAAGCGCGCGCGGTTCGACCGCGGCGAACTGGATGCGGACGGCAATCCCGCGGGCTTCGGCTACGGCGGGGGCCCGGGCAGCGGACAAGCCGGCTTCCGCGCAGACGGCTTTGAAGGCTTCGGCCGCGAGAATGTCGATCTCGGCGACATTTTCGGTGGACTGTTCGGCGGACGCGGCGGATTTGGCGGGGCACAGGGCGCAGGTTCCGGCGGGCGGGCGCAAGGCTTTGGCAGAGCGCCTCCGAAGGGCGCCAATGTGCAATACCGGCTAAGCGTTCCCTTCGCCGATGCCGCCACGCGCGCGAACCAGCGGATCACACTGGGTGACGGCAAGACGATCGATCTCAAGCTTCCCGCCGGGCTTGAGGATGGAAGTCAGATGCGGCTTGCGGGCAAAGGCGAAGCCGGACCCGGCGGCAATGGCGATGCGCTGGTGACGATCCAGATCGAGCCCCACCCCTTCTTTCTACGCGACGGCGACAATGTCCGTCTGGAACTGCCGATCTCGCTCGATGAGGCGGTCAACGGGGCCAAGGTTAAAGTACCGACAGTCGAGGGCCCGGTGATGCTCACCGTCTCCCCCGGCAGCAGCTCCGGCAAGACCCTGCGGCTCAAGGCCCGGGGGTTTAGCCATAAGGATGGCTCGCGCGGGGACCAACTGGTGAGCCTGGAGATCTTGTTGCCAGAAGACGATGCAGACCTCGCCGCCCGGCTGGAAGGCTGGCAAGACAGCCGTCCGTTGCGCTCCCGGTTCGGCGTGTAGAGGGGCAGGCCAGATTTGGAAGAACGTCCGCTAGACCATCCCCTCGCGCATAACGACCTGTCGCCCGAGGCGCGGCGGCGCGAGGCGCTGCGCTGGCGTGC
Source organism: Novosphingobium sp. (assembly GCA_031368085.1). Classification (GTDB taxonomy): domain Bacteria; phylum Pseudomonadota; class Alphaproteobacteria; order Sphingomonadales; family Sphingomonadaceae; genus Novosphingobium. The sequence continues at coordinate 6,023 of JANLQW010000195.1, forward strand.
CGGGCTACAGGAGCGGATTGGCCGCGCCATCGGCCCTGGCACCCGCACCGCGATGGTCCTCAAGCGGGTGTGGATCGGCGCCTATTACGACGGTTTCATCCACGCCGGCAATCTCGCTTATATGGCGATCCTGGCGCTGTTTCCGTTCTTCATCACGATGACCGCGGTGTTCACCCTGCTGGGCGAAGCCAGTCAGCGCGAGCAATCCGTCCATGCCATGCTTTCAGCCTTGCCGCCGGTCGTTGCGAGCGTCATCGAGCCGGTGGCCAGAACCGTGACTGCGGCCCGCAGTGGCTGGCTTTTGTGGGCGGGTGGCCTGGTAGGCCTGTGGACCGTATCCAGCCTGATCGAGACGATTCGCGATATCCTGCACCGCGCCTATGGCACACCGGCGACACACGCCTTCTGGCGGTATCGGTTGCTTTCCTCCGCCATCATTTTCGCCGCGGTGGTGACATTGCTGTTCTCGCTGTTCCTTCAGGTCGCCATCACCTCCACCCAGGAAATGGTATCGGCGTGGTTTCCGCAGCTCGATCAGCTGTGGCTGATTTTAACCGCCTCGCAGCTCATTCCGGCGGCGCTGCTGTATTTGTCGATTTTCTTGCTGTTTCTCTCGCTGACCCCGTCGGTCTATCGCGGCAAAGCATACCCGAAATGGCCTGGCGCCCTGCTGGTGACAGCCTGGTGGCTGGGTGCCGCAATCGCGCTTCCGGGCTTGCTGCGGCGGTTCTTCAGTTACGATCTCACCTATGGCAGCCTGGCCGGAGTGATGATCGCCCTTTTCTTTTTCTGGCTGGTGGGCCTAGGGATGGTGGTCGGCGCGGAACTCAATGCGGCGCTGGCAGAGACGCCGGAAGAACGCGATATGCTGGGCCGGGCGGACAACCGCAAGCGCCAACAGCCTGAGGGAAAACGGAACACCATAGAATGACCGGTCTGATGGAGGGGAAACGCGGGCTCATCATGGGGCTCGCAAACGACAAGTCGCTGGCCTGGGGCATCGCCCGCAAGCTGCGCGAGCATGGCGCGGAAATGGCCTTCACCTTTCCCAATGCGGCTATCGAAAAACGGGTGCGCCCGCTTGCGGACGAGCTCGGCTGCGATTTCGTGCTGCCTTGCGACGTGTCCGACATGACCGCGCTGGACGAAGCATTCGCGCAGCTTGCCGCGCGCTGGCCGACCATCGATTTCCTGGTCCATGCCATCGGCGCCTCGGACAAGAACGAGCTGCGCGGCCGCTATTGCGACACCAGCCTGGAAAATTTCATCAACACGATGAATGTCAGCGTCTACAGCCTGACCGCTGTCGCCCGGCGCGCCCTGCCGCTGATGCCGAAGGGCGGCTCGATCCTGACGCTGACCTATTACGGTGCGGAAAAGGTGATCCCGCACTACAATGTCATGGGCGTCGCCAAATCGGCGCTGGAGACCAGCGTCAAATATCTCGCCGCCGATCTCGGCCGCGACAATGTCCGGGTCAACGCGATTTCGGCGGGGCCGATCCGCACGCTGGCGGCATCAGGCATCGGCGACTTCAACCTGATTCTCAAATGGAACGAACTCAATTCGCCGATGGGCCGCAACGTCACGATTGACGATGTCGGAGGGGCGGGGTTGTACCTGCTGTCGGACCTTGCTTCAGGTGTCACCGGCGAAGTCCATCACGTCGATGCCGGCTACAACGTCATCGGCATGAAGCGCGAGGACGCGCCCGATATTGCGCTGGCCTAGGTCCGATCAGTTGCCGCCCGGCACCGCGACCGGGGGAGGAGGCGCAGCGCCCGCCGCGTCCTGCTGGGCGCGCTGCCGGGCGTCATAGTCTCGCTCGATCTCCTCCACTCGCGACTGGGTGGCCGAAGCATCGCTATCGATCGTCGCCAACCGGCGCGCGCGTTCGGCGGCGATCAGTTCGCTGAAGCGGATGTTCGGGTCGGCGTCTTTTTCGGCATAGGCAGTATCGATGAATTTACCCATGCAGCCAGTAAAGCCGCCCGCACCGACCGGCGAGCAGCTAAGCGTGCCGGTGGCGCCTACGGCCTCATAAGCAATCACCCGGTTGTTCCAGGCGTCGTTCTGCACCGATGTGTTCGTTTCGCGCAGCGGCTCGGGAATGCGGTAGCGCTCGGCCTCATCTTTGCGGGCGCAGACGGTGATCTCATTATCGGTCGATTGCGGGCAGGGATCGGTGCCAAAGACAATTAGCTGGTTGACCTTCTCCCCCTCGCCCTGCGCCATCGCCGTACCGGCGAAGAGCATGGCGGCGGGAATGAGAGCGGTGGCGGCAATCGCAAAACGCAGCATGATTTAGCCTCCTTGGACGGGTAGCCCGATATAGGGCGGACTGCCGGTGAATGGTAGGTGAAGCTGCGCAAGCTATTCGTTCGCCGTCAGATTCTTTCGGACAGGCGGATGGCAATACGGCAGCCGAGCCGGATCGCTCCGGAGACTAGCGGGTAGAGCGGCACCTGCTCCGCCCCCGCCGCCAGCGCCGTTTCCCGGTGCTCCCGCTCGTCCGCGCGGAATTCTCCGACCAGACCCGACAGCTCCGGATCGCTGTCGCCCAACTCGCCAAGCTGGCTGCTGTAATGCCGGTCAATTTCCTCCTCGATCGCCGCGGTGCAGGCCATCGCCGCTCTCGGCCCTGCGAGCGCACTTGCTACGCCAAGCGCATAGCCGGCCACCGCCCACACCGGCTGAAGCGCCGTAGGACGGACGCGGCGGCTGGCCAGCAGCGCATCGAAGCGCGCCAGATGCGCCGTCTCCTGCTCGGCCATGGCGGCGATTTCGCCCGCATGCGGCGCCCGCGTGCCCATCACGGCGCGCTGGCCGGCATAGATCCGTGTCGCGCCATATTCACCGGCCTGATTGACCCGCAACATGCGATCGGTGTTTGATCGGGTCATGCCGGCAGCCTCCGCAAGTGCCTCTGCGCGCGCGCCAACAGCAGAAAAATCGCCAGCGCGGCGCCCATCGAGAACAGGAAATTCCAGCCCGCCAGCGAAATCCCCATCAGGCTCCACGGCGCGACGTCGCAGCGCACCAGCGGCGCGTTCATGATCGCATCGAGCGGATCGGCGCTGCCGGCGGCGACAGTCGTGGTGCAGGCCGACAGCCCCTGCCACCAGCCATATTCGACTCCCGCATGGAAGCCGCCGATAACACCCGCAAACGCGATTGCAGCGGCCGCCAGCGCGGTCAAGACCACAGCCTGCGGGCGGGCCCAGGCGGCAAGCGCTAGCGCCAAAGCCGCGAAATGGGCGTAGCGCTGCCACCAGCACATCTCGCACGGGTAGAGCCCGAAGCCATATTGCGAAAGATAGGCACCGCCCAGCAGCGCTGCTGGTGTCAGCAGCGCGAGCACGCGCGCGAGCCGGGCTGCCACCGCGCTTTCCATTTCCGGGCTACGGCCGCCGCAGCACGGGGGCTGCCGCAGCCGAGGTCCGGCGCAGCGTCTGAGTGGCGTAATGCAGCTGGAAGTCCTTGATTCCTTTAGCCTGCAATTCCGCAGTGGTCATGCGGAAGCGGGGATCGTCCTGCTTGTCGGTTTCGAGCTGCTTCTCATCGAGACTGATCTCGTTGATCAGATGGCCGCGCAGGTCGGATTCGCGCAAGGAACGCTCTGCGCGCTTTTTGGCATCGGGATCGGTCAGCTGCGGCACCCGGATATCCGGTTCGATCCCGCCTTCCTGCACCGATTTGCCAGACGGCGTGTAGTAGCGCGCCGTGGTCAGCTTGATCGCGCTGGTGCGGTCGAGGCTGATCATCTGTTGGACGCTGCCCTTGCCGAAGCTTCGCTCGCCCATGATCAACGCGCGGTGGTTGTCCTGCAGGGCCCCGGCGACGATTTCGGAGGCGGAGGCGCTGCCCGCGTCGATCAGCACGATCATCGGGATGCCCTTGGCGGCATCGCCGCGGAACACGGTTTCGGCTTTGTAATACTCATTCTCGCTGGCGATGCGGCCGCGCTGGGAGACCACCGTGCCCGAGGTCAGGAACAGATCGGACAGCGCCACCGCCTCATCAAGCGAGCCGCCCGGGTTGGAGCGCAGATCGAGCACCAGGCCGGTGAGCTTCCCGCCGCTCTGCTGTTTCATCGTCTGGATCGCCGAATTGACGTCATTGCCGACATTGCGCGAAAATTCATTGACCGAAACGATCCCGATGCCGTTTTCCAGTTTCGAGGTGACCGGCTCGAGATCGATCACGCCGCGTGTGACGGTGACATCGAACGGCTCGTCGCGCCCGGTGCGGAAGATGGTGAGCCGGATCGAGGTGCCGGCCTCGCCGCGCATCTTGCCCACCGCATCGTCGATATCGCCGCCGTAATAGAGTTTGCCATCGAGGTGCGTGATGAAATCGCCCGCCTTCAGCCCCGCCTTTTCCGCCGGACTACCGCGCATCGGCGAAACCACTTTTACCGCGCCATCATCCATGACAACCGACAGGCCGAGGCCGGAATAGCTGCCGTCGATCATCGTCTCGAGCCGCTGCAGGCTCGACCCGTCGAGATAGCTCGAATGCGGATCGAGGCTGGTCAGCATGCCGTCGATCGCGCCTTTCAGCAGCTTGTCGTCATCCACCTGCTCGACGTAATTCGCCTTGATCAGCTGATAGACCGCCAGCAGCTTGCCGAATTGCGGGCCCGCGCGGGCATCGACTGCGGCCAACCCGGCGGTCGTCGCCGGCAGCAGGGCGACGGCGGTTACCAGCAGCGCCGCGCGGGTGAGAGAAGCAAGTTTCATTGGTCAATCCGCCTTTTCGAGAATGCGGGTGTTAGTGCCAGTTTTAATATCGCCAGCGGTCTTAATATCGCGTCGCATTGCTGAACGCCAGATGGCGCATTAGACCCTCACGGCGCGAATGTCATAGAGCCTTGATATATTCCAGCGGATTGACCGGCTCGCCGCCGCGCCGCAGTTCCAGTGTGATTACCGGGCGCCCGGCACCGGCGATGCCGATCGGTGAGCCGGCGACCAGCTGGCCGCCAACCCGCGTATCGAGCTGGGCGAGGCCGGTCACCAACGATGTCCAGCCGCCGGCGTGTTCAATGATAACGATGCTGCCATAGCCGCGATACGGCCCGGCAAAGACCACTCGCCCCGGCGCCGGCGCGACCGCCTGCGCGCCCTGCCGGGCGGCCAGAGCAATACCGCGCGAGCGGGGCAGCCCAGGCTGCGTCTCGCCGAAGCCGGCAATCAGGCGGCCCGAGACCGGCAGCATAAAGGCCGGCAGTCCGCCGGGCGGCGTTGACGGCGGCAGACCGGCGGCAATTCGCGCGTCCTCGGGCCTGGGCGGGCGCAGTACCGGGCCGGGCAACGCGGCCAGCTCAGCGCGGAGCGAGCTCGTCTTGCCGAGATCGATCGCCAGCGCATCGAGATCGCTTGTCCGCTCGGCCAGCGCCAGCGCGCGTTCGCTCTCCCGGTCGGCGATGCTGCCGATGGTGCGCGAGGCCAGCCGCTGGCGGGTCTCCAGGCCTGCGAGGCGTTGCCGCCGCTGCTCGAGCTCGCCTTCGCTCTTGCCAAGCTGCAGCACCGCCAGCCGGGCCTGCCGCTGCAGCGTCCTGGCCTGACCAAGTTCCCCGCGCAGCGATGCTGTCCGACGCTCGACTTCGGGCAGCAGGGTGGCGAAGATCGCGCGCAGATACATGGCATCGCGGACCGATCCCGGCCGCAGCAGCGAAAGCACCGGCGGGCGGCGGGAGAGGCGCTGCAGCGCGGCGGTAAGGCGCACCAGCGGCTGCTGCTTTGCAGCCAGTCGTACCCGCAGAACCCGGCGCTGCTGCTCGATCAGTTCCAGCCGCGCGCGGCTGACGGCCATGGCGGCCTGGGTCTGCTGGATCCGCGCAGCGATACCGGCTGACACGCTGGCGGTCCGCTCTGCCGCTGCGGTGACCCGCGCGGCCTCGGCCTCAAGGCGCTCGGCGCGCTGGCGAGCAGTGTCTCCTTCGCGCTGCGCCTGGGCCAGCGCGGAGCGGATTTCGTCGGGGTCCTCGTAAACCGCCGGCTGCTGCGCCCAAACAGCGCTTGCAGTCACCGCTCCCACCAGGGGCAGCAGGGCAACAGAACCGAAGCGGAGGCGCATCATCGGCGTCCCTTACCCCGAACGGTGATAGGGATGGCCAGCAATTATGCTGGTCGCCCGCCACAATTGTTCCATCAGCATCGCCCGGACCAGCAGATGCGGCCAGGTCATCGCGCCGAAACCAAGCAGCAGATCCGCCCCGCCCCGCGTCTCCCTGCCGTGGCCATCGGCCGCGCCGATATGAAACCGCGCCTCGCGCACCCCGTCGTCGCGCCAGCGGCCAAGCAGGGCGGCGAATTCCTCGGAAGCCAGCTGGCGGCCGTGCTCGTCGAGCAGAATCTCGCGGCAAGGCGTGAGCGGCGCGGGGATCGTGCCGCCGGTTTCCGGGAGTTCTGTCAGCTTGAACGGCCAGGCGATGCGCTTTTCGTAGCGCAGGGCCAGCTCGGCTTCGGGCGAGCGGCCGATCTTGCCCCGGGCAATGACATGCAGCCGCATTGCCGATTTATCGCACCGGCGACTGCCGGCTCAGGCCGCGCCTGCGTCAGGGCTGTCGCCAAACGCCCACATGCGCTCGAGATTGTAGAAACTGCGTACTTCCGGGCGGAAGATATGGACGATGACATCGCCGGCATCGACCAGCGCCCAGTCGGCAGCTGGCAGGCCTTCGATCCGCACATGGCCAAAACCGCCATGCTTGACCCGCTCCGCCAGCTTTTCGGCAATCGCCGCGACCTGGCGGTTCGACCGTCCGGAAGCAATGACCATGTAATCGGCAATCGAGGTTTTGCCTTCGAGCGGGATCGACACGATATCCTGCGCCTGGTCGTCATCCAGCGATTGCAGCACCAGCGCATGGAGTGAGCCGGGCTCGCTGGCGATAGCCGAAGCGGCGGGCTGTGCGGCGGGGCCGGCCGCGGCCGGCAAGATTTGCGCCGGCGTCATGTAAATCGAGTTAGCTCCTGTAAGGGTCCGTAAAGACAAGTAGGACCGATTACCCCACGGACAATGATATGTTCGAGGGGAGTGTTCGAAAATGCGGATCGAGGCGATTGCAGCGAGTTCACGCAGGGTCCATCGGTCGGCAGTCTATCGGAATGAGATGCTGCGTAACCGCGTCGCGCAGACCTTTCAACGCAAAGCGGCGCGACCATTGCGGATCGGCGCGGCGGATTTCCGTGGCCGAACGCGTGTCGGGATCGAAACGCAGCATGATCAGTGCAGGGGCGCTCCATCCGGCCCGGTTGCAGAGACTGGCGGCAGGGATGCGGAAACGCCTGAGCCAGGCCATCGCGGGGCTCGCGAAGGCGGCCCTATCATAGCCCGGACGGGCAATCACCGCAATCGGCATGAGTCGCGCAATCCCGCGCCAGTCTCGCCACATCTCGAACTGAGACAGATTGTCGGCGCCCATCAGCCAGACGAAGCGCCGTTTGGGGAACCGGCGGAGCAACTTGCGCAGTGTATCGACGGTGTAGCGCGTGCCGAGTTGGCGTTCGATCGCGGTAACCCGGATCGGCGCCCGGCGCGCCTGGCGGCGGGCGGAGGCGAAGCGGCTCGCCAGCGGCGCCATCGCCCTGGCGGGCTTGAGCGGATTGCCTGGCGAGACCAGCCACCAGACCTCGTCAAGCCCAAGATTGTATAAGGAAAACAGAGATATGCGCCGGTGTCCGCCATGCGCCGGATTGAAACTGCCGCCCAGCAGCCCGGTGCAAGGGCCGATCCGGAGCGCCCCGCGCCTGCCGCTCAAGGCCGAACCTGGCCGGTCCCGCGCACCTGCCATTTGTAGGTCGTCAGCCCTTCCAGCGCGACCGGGCCACGCGCATGCAGCCGACCGGTGGCAATGCCGATCTCGGCGCCCAGGCCGAACTCACCGCCATCGGCGAACTGGCTCGACGCATTGACCATGACGATGGCGCTGTCGACTTCCCTGAGAAAGCGCTCGGCAGCGGCCTCGTCGGCGGTGACGATGGCATCGGTATGGTTCGACGAATGCCGCTCAATATGCGCCAGCGCCGCATCGAGTCCATCGACCACCGCGACCGAGAGAATCGCATCGAGATATTCGCTATCCCAGTCGTTGGCGCTGGCCGGCAGAATACGGGGATCGATCGAGCGGGCGCGGGCATCGCCGCGCAGTTCGCAGCCGCCATCGATCAGGCCTGCGACAATACTGGCGGATTCGGGAAATTGCGCGTCGAGCAACAGCGTTTCCATCGCGCCGCAGATACCCGTGCGGCGCATCTTGGCGTTGAGCGCGATAGTTCGTGCCATCGCCGGATCGGCGGCCGCATGAATATAAGTGTGGCAGATGCCGTCGAGATGGGCGAGCACCGGCACCCGCGCATCAGCCTGCACCCGCGCGACCAGGCTTTTGCCGCCGCGCGGGACGATCATGTCGATAAGGCCCGCCGCCGCCAGCATCGCGCCGACCGCAGCGCGGTCCTGGGTCGGGACCAGTTGCACCGCTTCGGCCGGAACTCCGGCTTGGGCCAGTCCCTGGGCAAGCGCAGCGTGGATCGCCCGGTTGGAATGCACCGCCTCGCTGCCGCCGCGAAGCAGCACCGCATTGCCCGAGCGCAGGCAAAGCGCAGCGGCGTCAGCGGTCACATTGGGACGGCTTTCGTAGATAATGCCGATAAGACCAATCGGCACGCGCACCCGGCGCAGGTGAAGTCCGTTGGGCCGCTCGCTGCTGTCGATGGTCTCGCCGACCGGATCGGCGAGCGCAGCGACCTGTTCGACCGCATCGGCAATCCCGGCGAGGCGGGCGGGATCGAGCTTCAACCGGTCGAGCATGGCCCCGGTGAGGCCGTTGGCCTCCCCGGCAGCCATATCGCGGGCGTTGGCGGCAAGGATCTCGCCCTCGGCATCGCGCAGAGCCTGGGCAGCGGCGCAAAGGGCGGTGGCCTTGGTCTCGGCGGAGAGTTTCGCCAGCGCGCGCTGAGCCTGGCGACCAGCCAAGGCGAGGCGGCCGACCAGTTCCAGCGGAGATTCGGCGTGTTGTTGAAGTGCGGACATGGCGCTACCTAGCAGCAGCCAGGCAAAATGTCACCGGCTTCACGATCTTCTGATTGCAAGCCGGCAAATTCAAATGACGATATAGTTCCAGTTCATTGCTCGGTTTAACCTATGGAGCGCGCACTTCACCGTGAATCGAATGCGCCACGCGGCGCGTCGATTCGCCAGACTGCTTCACTGCTGCTACCGGCCGCGTGTCCTAGAGCAAAACAAGCGGGGTCGGAGTGTGAAAAATGTAACCGTGGGCGGTTGGCAAAATCGCTTGCGCCGCTACTTCCCCGACCGCGAGTTTTTCATGCGTTCGCAGGGACATGTCCGATTCATTACGATTTCGTCCCAGTTACAAATGGTTGCCGCCCTGGTGGCCGCGATGTTGCTGCTCAGCTGGCTTGCCGCCATGGCGACAATGGCGCTGTCACGAACGATGACGAGCAGCGACAGGATCGATCTGCTCAACCGGGAAGCCAGGGTGGTGAACGCCGAAAGCCGCGTCACAGCCTATCGCAAAGGGATCGACACGGTAGCGTCCGATCTCACGCAGCGGCAAGAGGCCATGGAAAAGCTCGTACAGGTCCATGTCGGGACATTGCCAAACGACCAGCAGGCCGGCGAAACTGTCTCCGACAGCAGCAAGGAAGCCGCGCGCACGGTGGCGAAAGTCAGTGCGGCGGTGCCCGAGGCGGCAGGTCTGGCCCGGATCGAAGCCCGCCAGCTGGCCTTCGCCGAACGGCTGACCAAGCTCGCTGATCGCCGCGCCGCCCGCGCCACCGCCCTTATCCGCAAATTGGGCTTGAGCCCGGCAGCAATGCTCGCAGCCCGCAACGACACCAGTGCACAGGGCGGTCCCCTGATCGCGCTGTTCGATTCGGCACACGCCAAGCTGGACGGGCGTTTCGAACGATTGGGGCTCAGCCTTGCCCGGATGACCGCGCTTGAACGCAGCCTTGCCACGGTGCCGCAATATCTGCCGGCGCGGATGGATTACATCTCATCCGGCTTCGGCTACCGCGCCGATCCTTTCACGGGCGGCGCTGCATTCCATGCCGGCCTCGACTTCCGCGGCCCCTACGGCGCGCCGATCTATGCTGCGGCCAAGGGCAGGGTCGCCTTTGCCGGGGTCAGGCCTGGCTATGGCAATTGCATCGAGATCGACCATGGCAACGGTCTGATGACCCGCTATGCCCATATGTCCGCATTCCGCACCCATCGCGGCGACCAGGTTTTGGCCGGCAGCGCCATCGGATCGATTGGTAATTCTGGCCGCTCGACCGGACCGCATCTCCATTTCGAAGTTCGCATCCATGACCGGCCGGTTAATCCCCAGCCCTTTCTCGAGGCAGCAACGCATGTTTCCCAAAAAGCCAGTATCGCATCCGCAGTTTCAGTCGCCGGGTAACCGCTCGGTGGGCTCCCCCGGCTTTTCGATCCTCGGTCCAGACACCGCCATCCGGGGCGATATCGTTGCCGAGTCCGATCTTCACATCGAGGGCAGCATCGAGGGCGACGTTACCTGTGCAACGCTGGTCCAGGGCGAGGCGAGCGAGATTATCGGCGCAGTAAGTGCCGGTTCCGCCCGGCTTGCCGGCAGGGTCTGGGGCACGATCAGCGCTGGCGAACTGGTGATCCTAAAATCGGCCAGGATCGCCGGCGATGTCTATTACGATGCGCTGACAATTGAGCCCGGCGCACAGGTCGATGGCCGCATCTCGGTTCGCGCTGCTGCGGAAGGCGCTGGTTCCCGGGCGGACGGTTCTACCGAACCCTTGCTGTTAGTCGCGAGTTCGGCCCTGTAGACTGCGAACTGAAAAAAGCCGGTCAACTTTTTAGCACGATGCTCTAGGCGGCGCTCACCGCGCCGCCGCCAGTTCCGCCCTGAGCGCCTTGCGATCGAGCTTGCCGACCATGGTCGTCGGGAGGCTTTTGCGGATGACGACATCGTCGACCTGCTCGTGCTTGCCCAGCCGGCTATTCACCCAATCCTTCAGCTCCGCCCCGCTGGCCGTGGTGTTTGGCTGCAAGGTGACATAGGCGCGTGGGCTTTCGCCGCGATAATCGTCGGGCACGCCAATCACGGCGGCCTCCTTGACCGCCGGATTTTCCCGCAGCACCGCTTCCACCTGGCTGGGAAAGACCTTGTAACCGGCGACGGCGATCATATCCTTGCTGCGATCGACGATGCGGATGTAACCTTCGCCGTCGATTGTGGCGATGTCGCCGGTGCGCAGCCAGCGTTCCTCGCCGCGCAAGGCAAACACATCGGCATCCGCTTCGGGCCGGTTCCAATAGCCCAGCATCACCTGCGGGCCGAGGATCGCAAGTTCGCCTGGCTCGCCGGGAGGGGCGTCATGGCTGGGATCTTCCTTGTCGAGCAGGCGCAAGTGCGTGGCCGGCAGCGGGTGGCCGATGGTCCCCGGCCGCTCCCCGCTCTCATAGGGATTGCTTGAGACCACGCCCGAAGATTCGGTTAGTCCGTAGCCTTCGATCAGCTTGGCCCCGGTCGCCGCCTCGAAGCGCTGCTTGAGCTGGAGGGGCAGGGGCGCACCGCCCGAAATGCAGGCGCGCAGCGAGGTGAAATCGGTCTGCGCGAGATCGCCATGGTCGAGCAGCGCCTGATACATGGTCGGCACACCGGGCATTGATGTGGCGCGGGTGCGCGTCAGCGTCTTGAGGCATTGTCCGGCATCGAAGCGCGGCAGCATGGCGATGGTGCCGCCGGCCGCGACAGTCCGATTAAGCACGCAGGCGTTGGCGAAAATATGGAAGAAGGGCAGCACCCCGACGATGACGTCGCGCTCCTCTTCATGCGGGTCGATCGCCTTGATCTGCCGGGCATTGGCCGACAGATTCTGGTGGGTGAGCATGGCGCCCTTGGGCGTGCCGGTGGTGCCGCCGGTATATTGCAGCAGCGCGAGGTCTACCAGAGGGTCGATGGCGACGGGCCGGGGAGCTTCATGCCGCAACAGGCTGCGCCAGCCCACCACATCGGGCGCATTCGGCAGCGGTGTCAGCTGATTGCGACGAAACAACCGCAGGCCGACGCTTTGCACCAGCGGCAGCATTTCGGCCAGCCGGCCAACGACCAGCAGTTCCAGCGCCGAATCCCGCAGTACCGTTAGCGCCGTCGGTAACAGCGCCGAACTGTCGAGCGTCACCAGGAGCCGCGCGCCCGAATCGGCGACCTGGGCCTCCAGCTCCACAGCGGTGTAAAGCGGCGAGAAGTTGACCACCACGGCGCCCACCAGCATCGCGCCAAAATAGGCGGCGAGGTAGATCGGCACGTTGGGCAGGTACAGGCCGACCCGGTCCCCCTTGGCAATGCCGAACGCCTGCAATCCGGCGGCAAATGCGCGCGCTTCGGCCATAGTGGCGGCGTAGCTGGTCGTCCGGCCGTAAAAATCGCTCAGTACCCGGTCGGGGTAAGCCGCGACGCTGGCGGCGAACAGCTCGGTCATCGCCAGCGGCAGGTATGTCTGATCCCACGCGCAGGGGTGCGCATAGAACGTGCCCCAAGGTTCGGAAAAACCACCCTCATCCATCGTCGCAGCTTGGCGGTTCAAACCGGGCAGGGCAAGGGGAAGCTAGCCCCAGGCGCGCTGGGGAGAATCAGCCCTCGCCGGCGGTTTCCGCCATCCGCTTGGCTTCGAGCCATGCCGCGGCCTCGGCTTCCTGCGCCGCCTCGCCCGCAACCTTCAGCGCGGCTTCGCGTTCAGCGCGCAGTTCCTCGATCAGCGCCTCGCGGTCGTCGCCCAGCCGCGCGTCGTCGCCAGCCTGATCGTCGAGACCGGCCTTTTTCGCCATCCGGGCGACAATGCCGTCGAGTTCGCGCTGCGAACACAGGCCAAGCGTCACCGGATCCTTGGGCAGAATGTTGGAAATGTTCCAATGGCTGCGGTCACGGATCGCCGAGATGGTGTTGCGGGTGGTCCCGATCAGCTTGCCGATTTGCGCGTCGGAAATTTCCGGATGGTGGCGCAGGATCCAGGCAATTCCATCGGGCTTGTCCTGCCGCTTGGACACCGGCGTGTAGCGCGGTCCCTTGGTGCGGCTGACATTGACCGGCGCCTTCTGCATCTTCAGCGAATAACCGGGATCGGCCTGCCCGCGCTCGATCTCGGCCATGGTCAGCTCGCCCGCGCGGACCGGATCGCGGCCGGTGTATTTGCTGCTGGCCAGATCGTCCGCCATCGCTTGCACTTCGAGGATGTGGATTGCGCAGAATTCCGCAATCTGCTCAAAAGTCAGCGCGGTGGTATCGACAAGCCAGGAAGCCGTGGCATGCGGCATCAACGGGGCGGGTTGGGTCAAGGGCTTTCTCCGGCAGAAACAATAAGGGCCGCCCCTTGCGGAGCGGCCGTATGCGGAAGCGCGTAGGGCATTGCGCGAGAAACGGCAAGGGCTGCCTTGCCTTGCATGTCTATGCTTATTGGTCAGAGCTTGCGCTGTCTTGATCCACCGCCAGCACGATCTTCCCGATGTGATCCCCCGCTTCCATCCGCGCATGCGCCGCGGCGGCCTGCGCCAGCGGGAATATCTGGTCCATGACCGGCCGCAGCTGCCCGCTTTCGACGAAGGGCCAGACATTCGCAGCGATCTCCTGCGCCAGCAGCGCCTTGAATTCGCCCGAGCGCGGACGCAGGGTTGAGCCGGTAAGAGTATACCTCCGGCTCATCACCACGGCCAAGTTGAGCTCGGCCTTCGCTCCACCGAGAACGGCAATGGTGACGTGGCGCCCATCCTCGGCCAGGCATTTGAGGTTGCGCGGGACGTAATTACCCGAGACCATATCGAGCACCAGGTTGACGCCGTTGCCACCGGTGATCCGTGCTACTTCGGCGACGAAATCGGTCGATTTGTAGTCAATTGCATGCGCCGCGCCCAGTTCGCGCGCCGCTGCGCATTTTGCCTCGCCCCCACAAGTGACGATCACCTTCAAACCGAACAGGCGGCCAAGGCTGATCGCCATGGTGCCGATGCCGCTGGTCCCGCCGTGGACGAGGATCGTCTCGCCCTCGCTCGCCCAGCCGCGCTCAAAGACATTGTGCCAGACGGTAAACAGCGTTTCGGGCAGCGCCGCCGCCTCCGCCAGCGAAAGGCCGGGCGGGACCGGCAGGCAGTGACGCGCGTCGGCCACGCAATATTCGCCGTAACCGCCGCCCGTTACCAGCGCGCAGACCTGCTGGCCGTTGAGCAGCCCTGCGTCCCCTTCTCCCGCCGCAACGACGGTGCCGGCAATTTCGAGGCCGGGGATCGGCGAGGCGCCAGCCGGCGGTGGATAACTTCCCATGCGCTGCGCGACATCGGGCCGGTTGACCCCGGCGAAGGCGACTTTGACCAGCACCTCGCCAACCCCCGGACGCGGCACGGGCAGGCTCTGCGCGCGCAGAACTTCCGGGCCGCCCGGCGCATCGAAGCCGATTGCCGTCATTGATGCCGGAAGGTTCGCCGTCATTTCAGCTCCTTGGTCCGGACCCTGTTGCAATCGGGCCACTGCTGGCGATCTAGCTTCCTGCCCCGTTGACAGCAAGCACCCAGCGTCCGATGCTCCGGTGTTATGGAAGACGACGACCGCCCGAGACCCCGCGGCGATGCCGCCAGCTTGCTGGGCGGCGAACGTCTCGACAGCTATTCGCGGGACGAACTCAACACACGTATCGCCCAGCTCGAAGCCGAGATCGTCCGGGTGCGCACCCACCGCGACAAGGCTCAGGCCCACATGCAAGCGGCCGACGCCCTGTTCAGGCCTAAGCTATGACTTTTTCTGCCCCTCGCATTGAACCGGGGGGTGCCCATATAGGTTATGTCAACCAAACCTGCTCATTCTACCGGTTTTCCGGGGCTTCATATTAAACAGCGAAAGTGTCCTAAATGCCGAGCTTCGCCCAAACCCTTGAAAAGACACTGCACGCCGCGCTCGCGCATGCTTCCGACCGGAGCCATGAATATGCGACGCTGGAGCATCTGCTCCTGGCGCTTATCGAGGATCCCGACGCATCGGCGGTGATGCAGGCTTGCGGCGTCGAACTTGGCGATCTTGGCGATGTCGTCCGCCAATATCTCGACCAGGAATATCAGTCGCTCAAGACCAAGGACAAGGGCGACCCCGCACCCACCGCAGGTTTTCAGCGGGTGATCCAGCGCGCCATCCTCCATGTCCAGTCTTCGGGCAAGGACACCGTCACCGGCGCCAATGTGCTGGTTGCGCTGTTCTCCGAACGTGACAGCTATGCGGTCTATTTCCTCCAGCAGCAGGACATGAGTCGGCTCGACGCGGTCAGCTTCATCAGCCACGGCATCGGCAAGGGCGGCCGGCGGCTGGAGGATCGCTCCCCCAAGGGCGCGGAAAATGAGACCCCGCATCAGGAAGAGAAAAGCGACGCCAAGAGCACGAAGAAGGATTCGGCGCTCGACCAGTTCTGCGTCAACCTCAATGAAAAAGCGCTGGCCGGCAAGGTCGATCCGCTGATCGGCCGCGGGCCTGAGGTCGACCGGACCATCCAGATCCTGTGCCGCCGCTCGAAAAACAATCCACTTTATGTCGGCGATCCCGGCGTCGGCAAGACGGCCATCGCGGAAGGCCTTGCCCGCAAGATCGTTGAAGGCGAAGTGCCCGAGGTGCTGGCCCCGGCAGTGATCTACTCGCTCGACATGGGCTCGCTGCTCGCCGGAACGCGCTATCGCGGCGATTTCGAGGAACGGTTGAAGCAGGTGGTCAACGAGTTGGAAAAATTGCCTGACGCGATCCTGTTCATCGACGAGATCCACACGGTAATCGGTGCTGGCGCGACCAGCGGCGGGGCGATGGATGCCTCCAACCTGCTCAAGCCGGCGCTGTCGGGCGGCACCATCCGCTGCATCGGCTCGACCACCTACAAGGAATTCCGCAACCATTTCGAAAAGGACCGCGCGCTGCTGCGCCGGTTCCAGAAGATCGACGTCAACGAGCCGACCATCGAGGATACGATCAAGATTCTGAAAGGTCTGCGCACGGCGTTTGAGGAACACCACAAGGTCAAATACACTCCCGATGCAATCAAGACCGCGGTGGAACTCTCGGCCCGCTACATCAACGACCGCAAGCTGCCCGACAAGGCGATCGACGTGATCGACGAGGTCGGCGCAATGCAGATGCTGGTGCCCCCGTCCAAGCGCAAGAAAACCATCACGCCCAAGGAAATCGAGGCAGTGATCGCCACCATGGCGCGCATCCCGCCCAAATCGGTGAGTTCCGATGACCGCACCGCGCTCGAACACCTCAGCCGCGATCTGAAGCGGGTGGTGTTCGGCCAGGACAAGGCGATCGAAGTCCTGTCCTCGGCGATGAAGCTGTCGCGGGCGGGCCTGCGCGATCCCGACAAGCCGATCGGCAGCTTCCTGTTCTCCGGCCCGACCGGCGTCGGCAAGACCGAAGTCGCCCGGCAGCTCGCCTCGATCATGGGCATTCCGCTGCAGCGCTTCGACATGTCGGAATATATGGAGCGCCACTCGGTATCACGCCTGATTGGCGCGCCTCCGGGCTATGTCGGTTTCGACCAGGGCGGGTTGCTCACCGACGCCATCGACCAGCAGCCACATTGCGTGCTGTTGCTCGACGAGATCGAGAAGGCGCACCCCGATCTGTTCAACATCCTGCTGCAGGTGATGGACCACGGCCGGCTGACCGACCACCACGGCAAAACCATCGATTTCCGCAACGTGGTGCTGGTGATGACGACCAATGCGGGCGCGTCGGACATGGCCAGGCAGGGCATCGGCTTCGGCGATGTGTCCAAGGAAGACGCCAGCGACGAAGCGGTGAAGCGGATGTTCTCGCCCGAATTCCGCAACCGGCTCGATGCGATCGTGCCGTTCTCCTACTTGCCGACCGAAGTCATCAGCCGGGTGGTCGATAAGTTCATCCTGCAGCTGGAATTGCAGCTGGTCGAGCAGAACGTCCACATCCAGTTCGATAGCGACGCCCGCGACTGGCTGGCCGATCGCGGCTATGACAAGCTCTACGGGGCGCGGCCGATGGCCCGGCTGATCCAGGAGAAGGTCAAGCAGCCGCTCGCCGAGGAATTGTTGTTCGGCAAACTGGCGAACGGCGGCGAGGTGCATGTCTCTCTGAAAGAGGGGGCATTGTCGTTCGAACTGACCCCGGCGCCGCCCAAGCTGGACCGCAAGGCTCTTAGAAAGACCGCTCCCAAGGGTAAGCCGAAGGCGCAGACCGCGCCCGGCGGCGACGAGACGGAATGACTGCCCGAAAGCCAGAGCGCAGCGCGCTCTGGCAGAAGATTGCCGGGATGCAGCCGGGACGGCTGAGCAGCAACGCGGCGTCAATAGGCGCCTAACCGCTTCAGCAAATCGAATTTCAGCAGTTTGAACTCGTTGAAAATCCGCGTGAGTTCATCGCGAGTCAGCCCTTCATCGCGGATCGGGGCACCATCGACGATCAGCAATTGCCCCTGATCCGCGAGAATCTGCTGCACCCATGCGACCGGGTTTTTCTGGTTCCCCAACAATGCGCTCAGGAACAGCTGTTCGATCCGCGTAACGTTGAACGCTGTGCTAAGCTGGGGCGCTGCGAGATAATCGACCCCGCCGCCCGACTCCACTTTGGCCAGCAGATGACGGTTGAGCGCCTGCGCTGCTGCAACATCTTCGGCGGCCGTCGTCGACGTCGATACCGGAGCAACATAGCCGGCTCCTGTAAGGACCAGCAATACTTCCCATATTTGAGCGCGCGTGAGAGCGCTTAATTCCTTGAGCGCCATCAGTTCGCCTACGCTGGCGGTCCCATCGGGGAACTTGCCGAGCGCCTGTGCCAGGGGCTTGTATATGTCGGCCTTGAGTTCCGCCTCACCGATTGCGGTTGCAGTCTTTTCAGGACATTTCTCAGGATCGCCCAGCAGGATGAAGCGCTCCTGTTCGATCCGCTTTCCATGATCGTGAACCGGCATGTAGCGCGGACCCTTGACGAAGATATCGCGGCGGAACTGGGCGTTGACGAAATAGTCGCGCGTCGTCTCGCGCATGATCGGGTCTTTGATCGACTGCAGGATGGGATGGGCAGAGGCCGGGATGCTGATCGCCGGCAGATTGTCGAGTATCGATGCCGAGGCGGCAAACGACAGCTTGGCCTCGGCAAGATCGCCCGCCACCTTTGCGAAGGGCATAGGATCCCAGTTCGCATTGAAATACTCATGTGCCAGATAGCTGCGATCCTGGTTCTTGATCTGCTCAAGCCGCTGCGCCAGCGCCGGGTTCTGCGCGAAATAGGCGGCACCTGCACCGATGACCCGGTCGACAAATTCAATCGAGCCATTGATCCGGTCGACGAGCGCGCCCCCGGCCTCGCGCTTGGCGAATTCGGCCATGAGAATGCGCAAGGGAATACCGGGCGACCAGCCTGGCGTCACGTTGTAGCTCATATAAAGCGCCCCGCCTGGCTTAAGCTTCTTGAGCGCGATATCGACGATCGCCTGGCGCGCGCCCTCGCTGATCCAAGACCAGATGCCGTGCAGCGCGATGATATCGAACTGCGGCAGATCGTCGCGCAGTGCCAACTGCTCGAAACTGTCTTCAAACAGGGTCAACTGCCTGCCCATCGCATCAGCCAGCTCTCGCGCATTGGCGACCTGTCCGGGATTGAAGTCAGTGCCGTAATAGGTGCCCGAATTGGTCGCGGCGTTGATATTGAGCGACAGGCCCTGGCCAAAGCCCAGTTCGAGGTATGTCGGATTGTCGTCGATGCTGTGATCGATCCCGCAAGCCAGCAGCGCCAGCCGGATCCGGGTGGGAGAAAGCTCCGGGTAATATCCCGAAGTATAGTTTATCTCGGACGTGTAGCCTTCATTCCACATGATTTGCATTCCTCATGAGATCAATAACAACAGGCTGCGACAGGCGAGACCCTGAATGCGGGGTCCATAGTCAGGTCACCGAAAGATGTCGATTCCCGCTGGCATATAACCGCCTGCAAGCAGAGGCAGGTTTGGGGAAAGTTGCGCCGCGCAACAATGGTTCAGGCGCTGCCGCTATGCCTGGTGCAGCAGCGGCTTATGGCGAACCGCGCAGGGCGGCGGCGTGGAGCCTGCCATTGACGACATAGCCCGCCACTCCGGCGCGCATCTCCGCCAGCGCGGCCTCGGTCAGGTCGCGGGCATAGGCGGCGGGGCGGCCCATCCACATCTGGCGGCTTTCGATCACCTTGCCCTGCGTCAGCATCGCGCCGGCCGCCAGCATGGCGTCCGAGGCGATCCGGCAGCCATCCATGACAATTGCGCCCAGCCCGACAAAGGCGCGGTCTTCCAGAATCGAGCCGTGGATCATCGCCATGTGCCCGATCAGAACATCCTCGCCGATGATGGTCGGCAGGCCCCCGGGCCGCTGTGGCTTTGGGCTGTCACAATGGATCACGCTGCCGTCCTGGATATTGCTCCGCGCGCCGACGACAATGCGGTTCACATCGGCGCGGATCACGCAGTTGTACCAGATGCTGGCATCCGCGCCGATCTCGACATCGCCGATGATCCGGCAGCCCGGCGCGATAAAGGCGCTTGAGTGGATGCGGGGGGTTTTGCCGCCGATTGCGGCGATCGTGATATCATTTGGCGTAGTTTCGCTTGGCATGGCGGTCACGGCGCTTTCATTATGTTTTCCCAGCGGATGAAAGGCAGGATCGAGGCGTGGTCGTCGGTCCACACCCGCTGTGCCGGCGGCATCAGCGCGCCCCATTTCGCCCCGGGCTGCGCCTTGGCAAGTGCTGCGAGGATAGCGGGATCCCGGCTTAGCGCCACCCAGGATGAAGCGGTAAGCGTGATGCGGTCCTGTGGATTATCGTCGCGCTTCGCCGCAGCCAGACCGCGCTTTTTCGCCAAGGCGGCCAGCACCGGTTCAAGCTCGATGAAGCGGTTGGAGATATGCACCACTAGCAAGCCGCGGGGAGCAAGCGCCTGGAAATAGACCCCGAACGCCTCGTCGGTAAGCAGGTGCAGGGGAATCGCGTCCGAAGAAAAGGCATCGACTGCAAGCATGTCGAGGCTGGCAGGCCTCATATTGGCAAGACCGATCCGGGCATCGCCGATCGAGACTTTGGCATCCGGCGCGCAATCGGCAAGGAACGAGAAGGTGCGGTTGCGAGAGAAGCGCAGGACGGCCGGATCGATTTCGAAGAAGCGCCAGGATTCGCCGGGACGCTTGTAGCAGGCCAAGGTGCCGGCACCGAGGCCAACGATACCGATGCGCGCATTCTGTCCATAAAGCGCCTGTGCCTGGCCGAGAGCGATGGCGGCGCCGGAACCGCGGCCGTAATAGCTGGTCGGCTCGCGCGCATAGGCTGGGTTGGTCGATTGCTGGCCGTGCAGCGTGGTCCCATGCGCCAGCGTGCGCAGGCGTGACGCAGGAACATCACGCACCGTGTATATGCCGAAATAGCTGCGCGAGCGCAGGCCCTGGACCGTCGTGGATAAGGTATCCAATCCGCCCTGAGCCAGCATCAGCACGAAAAGCAGACTGACGAACAGCCAGCGCCAGGGCATGACAAGCAAACCGATCACGGCCATGCCGAGCGTAAGCAAAAGCCGCTCCATGCCCGGCTCCCCGCTCATGGTTACGATGAACAACCGCGCGGCGAGTAGCAACCCCAGGGACATCAATATGGCCGCGCCGATGCGCGCCATCGCCGGATCGAGCCCGGGCAGGCGGCGCCAGTCGTAGAGCACGGGCAGCGGCATCAACATGGCTGCGGCCAGGACGAGCATTGGATGCTCCCACACCCAGTCAAACACCAATGGCGCGATCAGGGCGGTGAACAGCCCCCCCAGCGCGCCGCCCGCCGACATTGCCAGATAGAACAGGGTCAACTGCGATGCCTGCGGCCGCAAGGCGTACATCCGCGCATGCAGCGCAACCGCGACGGCGAACAGCAGGACGACACTGCCGAGTGCGGGCGTGAGTGTCCCGGTGCTGCGCGAGGACATCGCCAGCCCGCCGGCCAGCAGCACGAGCCATGGTGCGGCCCGTGTGGTCATATTGGCGAAACCGCGCCGCTCGGAAAATGCGGCGACAAAGCTCAGCAGGTAGACCGCAAGCGGGATCACCCACAGCAGCGGCATGGCGACGATGTCGGTGGTGAGATGGGTGGTGGTCGAGAGCAGCAGGCCGGACGGCACCGCCGCCAGGGCGATCCACAGCAAAATCCGCCGGGCTCCGACGGCCTGAGCGGGGGCCGGCCCGGCCACCAGTTGCAGGGGCGCCGCCGCCTGCCACCGCGCTCTGGCCGCGAGGACGATTAGCACGATCAGCAATGCGTAGCCCGCGCTCCACGCCAAACTCTGCTCCTGCACCCGCAGGAACGGCTCGGCGAGTAGCGGATAGGCGATCAGGCCGGCAAAACTGCCGAGGTTCGAGGCCGCATACAGCGCCCAAGGCTCACCGGCGTCGGGGTGAGAGGCGAACCAGCGCTGCATCAGCGGCGCCTGCGCCGATACCAGGAAGAACACCGGGCCGATGCTGGCGAAAAACAGCAGCGGCACCCACCATGCCTCGCTGCCCGGGCGCGGCGGCGGCAGGCTGGCGATGGTGATCGGCAGCGTCAGAGCCGCGACCAGCAGCAGCCCGATATGGATTGCCGCCTGTCGCCGCACCGGCAGCCGAGAGAGGCGGTGCGCATAGGCATAACCCGCCAGCAGCAACGCCTGATAGACCAGCATCGCGCTGTTCCAGACATTTGGCGCCCCCCCCAGCTGCGGCAGCGCCATCCGCGCCACCATCGGCTGGACGAGAAACAGCAGAAAACTGCCGGTCAGTATCGTCGCGACGAACAGGGTGCGGCGGACGGGGGTGGCTGCGGTCATTGGCGGCGAGCAATGCGATAGATGCCGTTTCGACGCAAGGGACCGCCTCGGCCAGCCCACAACAAACGCAACAGCTTCGACGCGATCATGCCCCAAGCAACCGTGCCGCATGCGCCGCGTGATAGGTCAGCACGCCCGAACACCCGGCGCGTTTGAAGGCCATCAGCGTCTCCAGCACCAGCGCGTCGCGCGGCCCGACACCTGCCGCCACCGCCGCCTCGATCATCGCATATTCGCCGCTCACCTGATAGGCGAAGACCGGCACTTCGAAGCGCTCTTTCACCCGCCGGACAATGTCGAGATAGGGCAAGCCGGGCTTGACCATGACGCTGTCCGCGCCCTCGGCCAGGTCCATCGCCACTTCCCGCAGCGCCTCCTCGCCGTTTGCCGGATCCATCTGGTAGGTCTGCTTGTCGCCCTTGAGCAGACCCCGGCTGCCCACCGCATCGCGGAACGGGCCGTAGAACGCCGAGGCATATTTCGCCGCATAGCTCATGATCTGAACGTTGGCATGGCCGGCACTTTCCAGCGCCGCGCGGATGACGCCGATGCGGCCGTCCATCATATCGGAGGGCGCAATGATGTCCGCCCCCGCCGCCGCCTGGTTGAGCGCCTGACCGGCCAGCACCGCGACCGTCGCATCGTTGAGCACATAGCCCGCCGCATCGATCAGCCCGTCCTGGCCGTGGCTGGTGTAGGGATCGAGCGCAACGTCGGTGAGCACGCCGATGTCGCCGCCAACTGCATCGCGGATCGCGCGGATCGCGCGGCACATCAGATTGTCGGAATTGAGCGCCTCGGCCCCTTCGGCGCTGCGCCGTTCGGGCTGCGTATTGGGGAACAGCGCGACGCAGGGAATGCCAAGCGCCGCTGCCTCCTTCGCCCGCACCGCGATGCGGTCCACCGACCAGCGCGAAACGCCGGGGAGCGAGGGGATCGGCTCTTCCACCCCCGAACCCGCAGTGACGAACAGCGGCCAGATGAGATCGGCGGGCGAGAGGCTGGTCTCGCGGACCATCGCGCGGCTCCAGCTGCTCGCACGGGTGCGGCGCAGGCGCGTGGCGGGGTAACGGGCGGTAGGAATGGCGCTCATGGTGCGAGTTCTTGGCCGAATTGGTTGGCGATTGACAGAGGGATTGTGCGGTTACAGCGCGGGCACGGCCGCCTGCCGGGGCGCCAGACTCTTGAGCGCAGCGCCGGGCGCGATCGACTTGAGCTGGGCGAGGCGCGCCTTGAATGCAGACAGCTGTTTGGCGTCGACCTGGGTATTGACGGTGAAGCGCACCGACAGCGGATTTACCGTGCGGCCGTTCTCATAGACCTCGTAATGCAGATGCGGGCCGGTGGAGAGGCCGGACGAGCCGACGTAGCCGATCACCTGCCCGGCGTGGACCCGGGAGCCGGGAGAGACTGCGATCCGGCTCATATGGCCATAACCGGTGCCCAGCGCGCCGCCGTGCTCCAGCCGCACATAATTGCCGTGTCCGCCGTGCCGGCCAGCATAGACGACCAGGCCGTCGCTGACCGCGAAGATCGGCGAGCCCCAAGCCGCGCCAAAATCGACGCCAGCGTGCATGCGGGTATAGCCGAGGATCGGATGGCGGCGAAGGCCGAAGCCGGAGGTCAGCCGCCCGGCGACCGGCGCATAGACGGCCGCCTGGTGACTGTTGAACCCGGAGGCTTCGTAGAACCGACCCTCGGACCCCCAGCGCAGCAATTGCGCCAGCGGCTGACCGGCGCGCTCGAGCCCTGCAAACATCAGCTGGCCGGTCTCGCTCTCGCCGCTGGCGGAGCGCTGGTAAGCGACGATGAAATCGAACTGGTCGGTAGGGGCGATATCGCTGTCGAGGCTGAGATGGCTGTCGAGCGTCTGGAGATATTGCTGGATCGCCTTGACCGGAGCGCCGGCGGCGCGCGCCGAACGGTAGAGGCTGGAGCCGACCGCGCCGCGAATGCGCAGCGGCGTTGCGTCGACGGCAATCGGGTGCGGCGCCAGCACCAGCGCCGCGCCCCGCCGGTTGACCGCGAGGTTGAGATCGAAGCGGGCACGGAACGCGAGTTTATCGAGCGGCCGAGGGCTGGCATCTGCGGTGCGGCGGCCAAGGGTGATGTCAAAGCGGGTGCCGGGGCCGATCTTGCCGAGCGCGACCCGGCCCGCCACCAACTCGCTCACTCGCGCCGCGTCACTGGCGCCAACCCCGGCACGCTGCAGCATGCGCCCGAAGCTGTCGCCCAGGCCCAGCGTCGCGACCAGCTGGATCATCGACCGCTCGGGAGCGCTGGCGAGCGGGACCACGGCGCTGGTTGCGCCCATCCGCCGCCCGCTGTCGCCGCCGAGCGCTAGTGGCATGATCATCTGGCTGCGGAATTCGTCACGCGAGGCGCTATCGACCGGCCGTGCCGTGGCAGCTTCGACCGTGCTGAAATCCGGCCAGAACGAGAGCGCGGCGATTGCCAGCCCGAGCATCGTGCCGAACCCGCGAAACCACCGCGCGCTGCCGATATCCTCGGCAAGGTCGGGCGCAAGATCGAGCCGGTGGCAGTGGGCTTCGACCCAGGCCTTGCAGCGGCCCAGACGGCTGCGAAGCGCATCCGCCGCACCAGGCCCGGCCCCATCGGGAAGAATCTGCGCAATCGACAACGCCGCAGCGCTTTCCGCCGGGCCTGCCTGGATAAATTCCGCCTGATCGATAGGCCTGAACACTGGCAGTGATCTCCTGCCCGGCAGCGCAGCGCCGGTGCCAATCCAATGCCTGCTTCCTGCGCCCACAGCGTTAATTTCCGCCTAACGCCCCCGCGTTTTTGCGGTTTTGACCAGGGCTTGGGGGATGATCCGGGGCGCTCGCCTTGCGGGGCGCGAGGCGCAGTGCCACATTGGCTGTTGCGATGGTCCTGCGCCCAACCCGCCCTACCCGCCGCGACACCGACGACCGGGTCAAGGCCGTGCTGGGGCCGACCAACACCGGTAAAACCCATCTCGCGATCGAACGGCTCTGCGCGCACTCGAGCGGCGCCATCGGATTTCCGCTGCGGCTGCTGGCGCGCGAAGTCTATGACCGGGTTTGCGCCATCAAGGGCGAAAACCGCGTCGCCCTAATCACCGGCGAGGAGCGGATCGAGCCGAAGGACGCTCGCTGGTTGCTGTGCACAGCCGAAGCGATGCCGATCCACGCAGACCTCGCCTTCATCGCCCTCGACGAAGCGCAGATCGGCGCCGACCGCGAGCGTGGACACATATTCACCGACCGGCTGCTCCATGCCCGCGGCCGGGAGGAGACGATGATCCTGGGCTCCGCCACGCTCGACCCGATGGTTCGCGCGCTGGTGCCCGAAGCCCAGATCGTCACTCGGCCGCGATTCTCGACGCTTTCCCATATCGGCGCGCGCAAGCTGTCCCGCATTCCGCCGCGCAGCGCCATCGTCGCCTTCTCGGCCGAGCAAGTCTATGCGATTGCCGAGATGCTGCGCCGATTTCGCGGCGGCTCGGCGGTGGTGATGGGCGCGCTGTCACCGCAGACGCGCAACGCCCAGGTTGCGCTCTACCAGTCGGGAGAGGTCGATTACCTCGTCGCTACTGACGCCATCGGCATGGGGCTGAACCTCGATATCGAGCATGTCGCCTTTGCCGGATTGTCCAAATTCGACGGAGTCCGCCAGCGCCGGCTGACCACGGCGGAAATGGCCCAGATCGCCGGGCGCGCCGGGCGGCACCAGCGCGATGGCACGTTCGGCACCCTGTCCGGCACTCGCAGCCATGATTCGGCATTCACCGATGAGGAAGTCTACGCGATCGAGGAACATCGCTTCCCGCCCATCACCCGGCTGTACTGGCGCGAGGCCGAGCCGCGCTTCGATTCGCTGGGCCAGCTGATCGCCGACCTCGAACTGCCGCCCGATCGCCCCGAGCTTGCCGCCGCTCCCGAGGCAATCGACCTTGCGGTGCTGAAGCGCCTCGCCGAAGAGCCGGAAATCGCCGCCACGGTCCGCTCCCCGGCCACCCTCGTCCGCTTCTGGGCGGTGTGCTCGCTGCCCGATTTCCGCCAGCAGGGCGCGGAAACCCATTCGCGGTTCGTCGCCCGGCTGTGGCAGGATCTGCGGGGCGGCGAGCTGGGTGCCGACTACATCGCCCAGGCCATCGCCGCGCTCGACAACCCATCGGGCGATATCGATACGCTGCAGGGCCGCATCGCCGCGATCCGCAGCTGGGCCTATATTGCCCAGCGGCCAGACTGGGTGCTGGCGCGGGACGAGATGGCGGCGCGGGCGCGGGCGGCGGAGGCGCGGCTGTCCGACGCGCTGCATGCGCGGCTGACCGAGCGTTTCGTCAACCGGCGGACCACCGTGCTGATGAAAAAGCTGGGCGCCGACTCCGCGCTGCTGCCAGTCACGCTCGAGGATGGCGAAGTTCTGGTCGACGGCGTGCATATCGGCACGCTGCGCGGCTTCCGGTTTCACGTCGATCCGGCCCTGCGGGCCAGCGACCGCAAGCTGCTGCTGGCCGCAGCGGAACGCCATGTTCCCGCCCTGGCTGCGAACCGGGCAGGGCAGCTCACAACCGCGATCCGTCACGGTGAGGCGGTACTCAGGCTGGAGCGCGGCGCGATCCTGTGGATTGCGGAGGGCGCTCCGCTGGCCGTGTTGGCACAGGGGCGCACGCCGATCACTCTTCGGCTTATTGCCGATCAAGCCATCGAGGCTCTTCCTGTTGAAGCGCGTCTGCCACTGCTGACCGCACTGGCGGAGTGGCTGCGCCAGATGCTGTCGCCGCTCGATCCGTTGCAGAGGCTCGACGCCGCCAGCCGCGCAGCTGCGGCGGGGCCGGCTTTGCGCGCGCTGCTGATCCGGCTGGTCGAGGCGGGCGGCATGCTCGGCCGGGATGCGTCGGGGATCGACGGGCTCGACAAGGCGCAGCGCACTGCGCTCGCCCGGCTTGGTGTCCGTGTCGGCCAGCTCGACCTGTTCCTGCCAGCCATGCTGAAGCCGAAAGCGCTGGCGGCCTGGCAAGTGCTGGCATCGCTCGGCGGAGCGACTGCACCCCTGCCGGAACACGCCATGCCGCCGGTTCTCGCAGCCGTGAGTTCGTCTCCGCCGGGATATCGCCAGCTCGGCAAACAGGCGATCCGGCTCGACATTGCCGACCGGTTGCTGCGCGACGCGCATGCGGTGCGCGTTCAGGCTGGCCGGAGTCCCTTCCCGCTTGATCCTGCCCGCGCCGTTTCCGCAGGGTTGTTGACTGCCAGCTATGCCGCGCTGTTGCGGCTTGCTGACTTCCAGCCGATCATGCCGCGCGGCTTGCGCGAAGGCGAAGCCGGCCCGCCTATGCGGCTACTCTGGCGCTGGCGGCCACCGCGCCGACATGAGGGCAGGGAGTCGCCGCTGACGCCACCCTTTCACGGCGGCCCTTTTGCGGCACTCGCCGAGCTGGTCCGCTGATGCGGATCGACAAGCTGCTGTGGTTTTTGCGACTCGCCCGTTCGCGATCTGTTGCTCAGGCGATGGCGGCGGATGGTCATATTCGGCTAAACGGTCGCAGGGTCGACCGGGCGCATCAGAAGGTCGCAGTCGGTGATGTCCTGACGGTTCCACTGGCCAACGGCGTGCGGGTGATCGAGCTGCTTTCCCTGCCGGTCCAGCGCGGACCTGCTCCGGAAGCGCAAAGCTGTTATCGGGTGCTTGACGGCGCTGCGGATTTCCCTTTAGCAGCGGCAATTCGTAATGAAAGCGCCCAAAGGGATTTGCAGCCATGACATATGTCGTCACAGAAGCCTGTATTCGCTGCAAATACATGGATTGCGTGGAAGTTTGCCCGGTAGACTGTTTTTACGAGGGTGAGAACATGCTGGTTATCAACCCCAGCGAATGCATCGATTGCGGTGTTTGCGAGCCGGAATGTCCGGCCGAGGCGATCCTGCCCGATACCGAAAGCGGGCTTGAGCAATGGCTTGAACTCAACACGAAGTTTTCCGCCGAATGGCCAAATATCACCACAAAAAAGGATTCGCCGGAAGATGCCGACGATTTCAAGGGTGTTGAGGGCAAGTTCGAAAAACTCTTCTCTGCGGAACCCGGCGAAGGCGACTGAGCCGGCGCACTGCCATCTCGCGGAACGCCAGACGTTGAACGAAATCCGTCCGGCTATCCCCCTATGGCAATTATATTACAGCCGTGCTATATTGATGCTTGGTCGCAGTGGAAATACCGCTGCGTCTCAATAAGTGTCATAAGCGGACGAATGGGCGGATCTCGAAAAAGGTGGCGCTGGTTATAAGACCGGCCATGAAATTCGCATCTGGCGCTTCAGGCGCCACTGTTCGACAGCACTACTCCGGGCCTCCACCCGATTGAACGAAAGGATTATACATGACGGCCAAGGCAAATGCCTTCGATGTCGGTGATTATGTCGTTTATCCGAAACATGGTGTCGGCCGCGTGATTGAACTGCAACAGCAGGAAATCGCGGGTATGCATCTCGAACTTTACGTGCTGCGATTTGAAAAAGAGCGGATGACGCTGCGTGTACCGGTGAACAAGATCGAAGCGATCGGCATGCGCAAGCTGTCGTCCGACAAGACCCTGCGCGAGGCGCTCGATACGCTCAAGGGCAAGCCCAAGGTCAAGCGCACCATGTGGTCGCGCCGGGCACAGGAATATGAAGGCAAGATCAATTCGGGCGACCTCGTTTCGATCGCCGAAGTGACCCGCGATCTGTTCCGTGCCGACGATCAGCCCGAGCAGAGCTATTCCGAACGGCAGATCTTCGAAGCCGCCTCATCGCGTCTGGCGCGTGAACTTGCCGCCATGGAAAAGACCGACGAGCCGGCCGCGCTCAAGAAGATCCTGGCGATCCTAAACGAATACGCGCCGAAGTATTATGAGGCAGCAGCGGCTGCTGCGGCGGCTGCAGCTGCAGCGGTAGCGGAAGCAGCCTCAGCCTGACATCTGTCGAAAACAAAGGCCGTCTAATCCAACAAAGGGCCGTTCCGCGAGGAGCGGCCCTTTCGGTTTGCATTCGCAAGTTCACTGATTGGCAAGGTTCTATCCGGCATGTTGTCGCTTAAATCGCAGGACAACGAAAAATGCGCAGGTCCGCTGCAATAATTCTATCGACGCTGAGCGTGCTGACCCTGCCGGGCTGTATCGCCAAGGCATTGGTCGATGTCGCAACCGCTCCGGTGCGCGTTGCGGGCAAGGCAGTCGATCTTACCACCACCAGCCAGTCCGAATCGGACGAAAAGCGCGGTCGCGCACTTCGGCTCGGCGAACAGCGGCTCGGCCGGCTGGAGCGCAGCTACCTCCAGCATTCGCGCCAGTGTTCCGACGGCAATGGCGAGGCCTGCAACCAGGCAAGCTTTGAATATGATGAACTCCAGCGCCAATCGCCGACACCCCTCGCCGAATCCGAGTGATCAGGCCGCCGCGCGGCGCAACCGGTCGTTGATCGCGCTGCCGATCCCCGCATCGGGAATCGGCGCGACGGC
>JANLQW010000212.1:0-8971 GCA_031368085.1 Novosphingobium sp.
GCGGTCGCCGACGCGATCCGCGATCACTACAAGCCGGTCGGGCAGGGCGATGAAGTGCCGACCGCGCCGGTGACGGTGGCGGTGAGTTTGGCGGATAAGTTGGATACGTTGGCGGAGTTTTTTGTCCAAGATGACTTCCCAACGGGTTCCAAGGATCCGTTTGCATTGCGCCGCGCAGCGCTCGGAGTGATTCGCCTGATAACTGAAAACGAACTGAGGCTGTCGTTACAGTCAGCGTTTGATGCGACCCGAGGAACGTCGTTCGATCAATTTCACACTCGTGCGGAAGCGATGCCCAAATTTAAGCCGCTGGTCGACAACGAAGGAAGTCCAGCAATCGGCTTTTCAAATGACAACAGACGCATGATTGTCGTTTGGTCAGACGAAAAATCTTACGAGGTCGATCTAGATGTTGGCGAGTCTGTTTTTGCTGAAGCCTACTCCAAAGCAATGTGGGGAGATCGAATTGCAGATGGTTCTGCTATTACCTTCTTCGCCGATCGCCTCAAAGTCCAGCAACGCGAAGCCGGTGTCCGCCACGACCTGATCGACGCGGTCTTCGCCCTCGGCGGCGAGGACGATCTGGTCCGGCTGCTCGCCCGCGTCCAAGCCCTCCAGGCCTTCATCGGCTCGCCCGACGGCGCCAACCTGCTCGTCGGCTACAAGCGCGCCGCCAATATCCTCAAGAAGGAGGACTGGCAGCCCGAACCGCAGCGCATTCCCCGCACCGGCGAGGAAGACCCGCTGGCGATGGTCGACGATCCGACGATTGCCGCCGCGGTTCATGCTCGCGCCGCCATGCAACACGCGCTTTCCTACACGCCCGAGCCGGCGGAAAGGGCGCTGATCGATGCGCTCGACCTGGCAGAACCGAAAGCCGCCGCAGCAGTGGCCTCGGAAGACTTTGCCGGGGCAATGGCGGCGCTGTCCAGTTTGCGCGTGCCGATTGACGCGTTTTTTGACAATGTGACGGTGAACGATGGCGATCCGGCAAAGCGGGCGGCTCGGCTGGGGCTGCTGGCGCGCTTCCGCGATGCGGTGCACCAGGTGGCGGATTTCGCGAAGATCGAAGGTTGAGGCTTTTTATCTCTTGAACAGTTTAAACTGTGCCAACTTCGACAGAAAGTCCGTGGTTAAATGAACAGGCAGGTTTACACGTTCGGCGGCGGCGCTACTCACGACGACCCTCGCACCCGCGACAAAACCATCGTCGGCGGCAAGGGCGCCAATCTCGCCGAGATGGCCGGGATCGGCCTGCCGGTGCCGCCGGGCTTCACCATCACCACCGAGGAATGCGTCCGCTATCTCGCCGAAGGCGCGAACTTCTCCGACGCACTGAGGCAGGAGGTTGCCGAGGCGCTCACCCATATCGAGCGGGCGGCGGGCAAGAAATTCGGCGATCCGTCCGACCCGCTGCTGGTCTCGGTCCGCTCGGGTGCGCGGGTGTCGATGCCGGGGATGATGGACACGGTGCTTAACCTCGGCCTCAACGACGCCACTGTCGAGGGCCTCGCCTCGGCCTCGGGCGACGCGCGTTTCGCCTGGGACAGCTACCGCCGCTTCATCCAGATGTATTCTGACGTGGTGCTGGGGATCGACCATCATCAGTTCGAGGATGTCCTCGAAACCGCCAAGGAAGACAATGGCTTCTATGCCGATGTCGAGATGGAGGCTGAGCACTGGCAGGCGCTGGTCGGCGAATATAAGCGCATTGTCGAAGCGGAGCTTGGCCGAGGCTTTCCGCAAGACGTCGCTGAACAGCTGTGGGGCGCGATTGCCGCAGTGTTCGATAGCTGGGATTCTGACCGCGCCAAGGTCTACCGCCGGATCAACGACATTGCCGGCGGCTGGGGCACGGCGGTTAACGTTCAGGCGATGGTGTTCGGCAACATGGGCGACACCTCGGCCACCGGCGTCGCCTTTACCCGCGATCCGGCGACCGGCGAGCGTGTTTACTACGGCGAATGGCTGGTCAACGCGCAGGGGGAGGACGTCGTTGCCGGCATCCGCACGCCGCAGTATCTTACGCAGCAGGCCCGCGAACACGCCGGGGCCAAGTCGCTCAGCATGGAAGAGGCGATGCCTGCGGCGTATGGCGAACTCGCCCGTGTGTTCGACCTGCTCGAGACGCATTACCATGACATGCAGGACATCGAATTCACCGTCGAACGCGGTACTCTGTGGATGCTCCAGACCCGCAGCGGCAAACGCACCGCCAAAGCCGCGCTCAAGATGGCGGTCGATATGGTCGGTGAGGGACTGATCGACGAGGCCACCGCGATCTGCCGAGTCGATCCGATGGCGCTCGACCAGCTGCTGCATCCCACGCTTGATCCCGATGCGCCGCGCGATGTGCTCGGCACCGGCCTGCCGGCCTCGCCGGGGGCGGCTTCGGGCGCGATCGTGCTCGATGCCGACACCGCCGAGCGCAGGGCGGCGATTGGCGAGGCGGTGATCCTGGTGCGCGTTGAGACATCGCCTGAAGATATTCACGGCATGCACGCGGCAAAAGGCATTCTTACCGCGCGCGGGGGAATGACCAGCCACGCTGCCGTGGTCGCGCGCGGCATGGGCCGACCCTGCGTTTCCGGTGCCTCCAGCCTCTCCATCGACCTTGCCAGCCGCACGCTGCGGATCGGCAATCGCGAGCTGCGCGAAGGCGACATCATCACCCTCGACGGCACCACCGGTCAAATCATGGCGGGCGAGGTGCGCACAATCGAGCCCGAACTGGTCGGCGATTTCGGCGTTTTGATGGCCTGGGCCGATGGGCACCGCCGGATGAAAGTGCGCGCCAACGCCGAAACCCCCGCCGACTGCCGCATGGCGCGCGAGTTCGGCGCCGAGGGGCTCGGATTGTGCCGGACCGAGCACATGTTCTTCGATGCCACCCGCATTGCCGCAGTGCGGCAGATGATCCTGGCCGAGGATGAGCAGGCCCGCCGCGTGGCGCTCGCCAAGCTGCTGCCCGAGCAGCGCGCCGACTTCCACGCGATCTTCGAGCTCATGGCCGGCCTGCCGGTGACCATCCGCCTGCTCGACCCGCCGTTGCACGAATTCCTGCCGCATAGCGAGGATGAGTTTGCCGAATTGTCCGACGCGACCGGCATCGGCGCGGACACGCTGAAACGACGCGCCGCCGAACTGCATGAGGTCAACCCGATGCTCGGCCATCGCGGCTGCCGGCTGGGCATCACCTTTCCCGAAATCTACGAAATGCAGGCGCGGGCAATCTTCGAGGCGGCTTGCGATGTCGCCGCCGCCAGCGGCGCGGCGCCGGTGCCCGAAGTGATGATCCCGCTGGTGGCGACCAGGCGCGAGCTGGAAATTCTCCGGGCGCTGGTCGACCGCACGGCCGCGCAGGTCTTCGCCGAGCGCGGGCGCGTTCTCGAATATCAGGTTGGCACCATGATCGAACTGCCGCGCGCCGCCCTGATGGCCGGCGAGATCGCCGAGCAGGCCGAGTTCTTCTCGTTCGGCACCAACGATCTGACCCAGACTACGCTCGGCCTTTCGCGCGACGATGCCGGGCGCTTCCTCGGCGCCTATGTCGAGCAGGGCATCTTCCCGCGCGATCCCTTCGTCAGCCTCGATATCGACGGGGTCGGCCAACTGGTGCGCCTCGCGGCGGATCGGGGCAGGGCGGCGCGGCCGGGAATCAAGCTCGGCATTTGCGGGGAACATGGCGGCGACCCGGCGAGCATCGCGTTTTGCGACGAGGTCGGCCTGGATTACGTCAGCGCCTCGCCCTACCGGGTGCCGATTGCGCGGCTGGCTGCGGCGCAAGCGGCGCTAAAATAACCCATTTTCCGGCGTGCCGGTGAGTTAACACGCCTTCCAGAATCCGGGGCCGCTGCCATCACCGCCTCCCGCATCGCTCGCCTCTGCGGAGGTGAGGCGAATGCGGGAGGGGCAATAGGTTGTCAGGGATCAGGGTCCGAAAGTGCGCTGCCACCAGCCGCCGCGGCGCTCGGATTCTGGCGTGCCGACATCATCGGCAGCGTCATTGGACGCTACCGGAGGAGTAGCCTCGGCAACCATCGTCTCGGCGTTCATATCGGTAGCCTGCTGAGCTACGGCATCCGCTTTTTTGCGGCGCGACCGGGCCGGTTTGGCCGGAGCTTCGGCCTCGGCGGGAACCGCTTCGGTTACCGGCTCGGCCGCAGCTTCCACCACAGGGCCATCGCTCGCCGCTTCCGCTACCTTGCGGCGGCTGCGCTTCGGCTTCGGCGCAGTTTCGGCGTCTGCCGCGACCTCGACCGGCTCGGCCTCGGGCACGCTGCGCTCTGCAACGATTTCGGCTGCAGGGGCTTTGCGGCGGCCGCGCTTTTTGGGCGCGGGTTCCGCCTCGGCTTCGGCTGACGGCTCGCCGCCTGCGGCAGTGACGAGATCGTCGCCGCTGTCAGCAGCTTCACCGTCTTGAGCTTCGGCAGCGCCGTCCTGCGCTTCGCCATCACCCTCGACAAAGCCCTCACCGTCGGCGCGGCCACGGCCACCACGCCTGCGCCGTCCGCGGCGGCGGCGCTTGCGCGGCCCTTCGCCATCTTCGACCGCACCGTCATCGGCGTAGCTGCGCTCGCCCTCGGTGCGCTCGCCGTCCGGGGCCTCGGTTTCGCCGCGCTCGTCGTCGCCTTCGTCGCTGGGCTCGGCATCGGCGGACTCGCCCTCGGGCCGGCCTTCAGGGCGCTCGCGGCCACCGCGAGTGCGGCGGCGCTTGCGGCGCTTGGGGCCAGCTTCATCGGTGGCATCGCCGCGGTCGGAACGTTCGCGCCCGGTGCGCTCATCGTCCTCATCCTCCTCGATATCTTCATCGGCGAAGTCGTCGTCCTCTTCCGTCTCAATGGCGATCGGCCCGAATTTCGGCACGAACTCATTGTGCGGTCCGGACGAGCCGACGCGCATCTTGGCGCCTTCGTTCTCGCCTTCGGGCACAACCTCGACCTTCACACCGTAGCGCTCCTCGATCTCAGCGAGATCGGCGCGCTTGTGGTTCAGCACATAGATCGCGGCTTCCTGGCTGGCGAAGAGCGAGATCGTGGTGCCCTTGCCGCGTGCTGCTTCGTCCTCGATCAGCCGCAGCGACGACAGGCCCGCCGAGCTGGCGGTGCGCACAAGCCCCGAGCCGTCGCAATGCGGGCAGTGGCGGGTCGTTGCCTCGAGCACGCCGGTGCGCAGGCGCTGGCGGCTCATTTCCATCAGCCCGAAGCTGGAGATACGGCCCACCTGAATGCGAGCGCGATCGTTCTGCAGCGAGTCCTTCATCACCCGTTCGACCTTGCGGACGTTGGCCCCGTATTCCATGTCGATGAAGTCGATGACGACCAGTCCCGCCATGTCGCGCAGCCGCAGCTGGCGGGCTATTTCGCGCGCCGCCTCGAGGTTTGTGTTGAGCGCTGTCGCCTCAATGCCGTGTTCCTTGGTCGAACGGCCCGAGTTGATGTCGATCGAAACCAGCGCCTCGGTCGGGTTGATAACGATGTAGCCACCCGATTTCAGCTGCACATAAGGATCGTACATCGCGGTGAGCTGGTCTTCCGCGCCGTAGCGCTGAAACAGCGGGACCGGATCCGAATAGGCTTTCACCCGCTTGGCGTGGCTCGGCATCAGCAGCTTCATGAAGTCGCGGGCGGCACGATAGCCGCCTTCGCCCTCGACCACTACGTCCTCGATTTCCTTGTTATAGATGTCGCGGATCGCGCGCTTGATAAGATCGCTGTCCGAATGGATCGGTGCCGGGGCCGAACTTTTGAGCGTTGTCTCGCGGATTTCGTCCCACAGCCGGGCGAGATAATCGAAATCGCGCTTGATCTCGGCCTTGGTGCGCGAAAGCCCGGCGGTGCGGACGATGCAGCCCATCGACTTGGGCAGCTGCATGTCTGCGACGATGCTTTTGAGGCGCTTGCGGTCGGACGTCGAATTGATCTTGCGGCTGATGCCGCCGCCATGGCTGGAATTGGGCATCAGCACGCAATAGCGGCCGGCCAGGCTCAGATAGGAGGTGAGCGCCGCGCCCTTGTTGCCGCGTTCTTCCTTGACCACCTGGACCAGCAGCACCTGCCGCCGGTGGATGACGTCCTGGATCTTGTAGCGGCGGCGCAGCGCCATGCGCTTGGCGCGCAGCTCATCCGCCTCGCGCGCACGGCCGCGGCTGCGGCCCTGGCCCTGACGGCGGGGGCCGTGGCGAAGTTGATCTTCGCTGCTGCCTTCCTCACCCGAATGATCGCCGTCCTCGTCGCCCTGATCCTGGTCGGCATATTCGTCGCTCGATTGCTCGCCATCGCTGAAGCCGTTTTCGACGTGCCCGCCCTCGATCGTGGCAATCTGGTCGTTCTGCGAGGTATCGACTTCGGTGACGCCCTCGTCGCCGGCGTAATCGTCGGCGAGACTTTCCCCGGATTCATCGTCGAACTCACCCTCGTCCGCATCGTCGGCGGCGCGAAGGGCGGCTTCTTCCTCGGCATGGGCGGCCTCCTCGGCCAGCAGGCGTTCGCGGTCTTCCCGGGGGATCTGGTAGTAATCCGGGTGTATTTCACTGAACGCCAGGAAGCCGTGACGATTGCCGCCGAAATCGACGAAAGCCGCCTGCAGCGACGGTTCTACCCGAGTGACCTTGGCGAGATAGATATTGCCCTTGATCTGCTTGTGATCGGCAGATTCAAAGTCGAATTCCTCAATACGATTGCCCTTGAGCACCGCCACCCGGGTTTCTTCCGGGTGGCGCGCATCGATCAGCATGCGCGTTGTCATTTGTAATTCTCCAAGCGCGCCGCAGTGCGGACCTGTCCGATGGACGTCCAGCCCGGAGGGCGGCGCGAGATTGTGCAGTGAGGCCGAAAGGCCGGGCCGTGGGGTAAGCTTTGGCGCGGCGGGCGGCTGCAATGAAGGTGCCATGGCGCAAAGGCGCCAAGGCGACGGGATTCGTGTCTGCAGGAATGAAAATGCGCGGAAAGACCGATCGCGTAGAGCCAGTCACTCGTCCAGCCGCGGGCCCGGAGGGCTGCGGCAAGCAAGACAGCGACGGATTTCTCATACCAGCATCAACCTGTTCGGATCCGGTTCCAAGTTATCCGGAAAGTTCGCCGGGGGCGCGCATCTGCCGATCCTGCCCGATGCTCAGGGCCGGATCCGGTGAGGGAAAGGCGAAAGGCACGGGAAAATCGGGGCAAGCCCGCCCCGGCATTTGCGCGACTAGCACCACACTGGATGAACAGCAAGGTTCATGCGCGCGATCAACGTGGAACGGCTGCCGTAGACCATTGCGGGGGCTCGCAACGCAGCCTAAGCCCCAAGCAGCCATGCGTCGCCGCTATCAGCTCCTGCTTGTCCTGCTCGGAATTGCCGCAGTGCTCGCCGCCCTGGTCGCGGCAAACCGGGAATTTGGCATGCCCGCGCGGGGACAGGATTATGTGCTGCGGCTCGCTTTGCCGCCCGCCGGTGCTGCGATGGACCTCCCGCAGATCGAAGGACCGCCCGATGCCAGCCGGCCACTGGTGGTGATCGATGCGGGACACGGCGGCCACGACCCCGGCGCGAGCGCGGGTGAAATTCAGGAAAAGGCGCTGACCCTGGCGCTGGCCCTGGCGGTGCGCGACGAACTTTTGCAGGCGGGCGGCATTCGGGTGGCGCTGACCCGCAGCGACGACCGCTATCTCCTGCTGGCTGAAAGGTCCGGCATCGCCCGGCGGCTGAAAGCCGATCTGCTGCTCTCGATCCATGCGGACAGTACCGATGGGGGCAGCGACGCGAGCGGCGCGACAGTTTACACCTTGTCCGAACAGGGGTCGAGCGAAACGGCCCGCCGCATGGCCGAGCGTGAAAACCGCTCGGATTCAATCAATGGCATCGCCCTTGAGGACACCAGCTCTGCCGTCAGCGCCATTCTCGTCGACCTGTCGCAGCGCGAAACCCAGGCGCGTTCCGAGGAAATGGCCTGGCTGATCCTGCGGGAAGCGCGTGGGCGAATGCGCTTCCGGCCAATACCGCTGCAATCGGCGGCGTTCATCGTGCTCAAATCGCCCGATGTGCCCTCGGTGCTGTACGAGACCGGCTACATCAGCAATGCCGGGGACGTCGCCCGGTTGGTTGATCCAGAAGGCCGCCGGATCTTCGCCGAGGCCGCCGCGCGAGCGATCCGGACGTTCTTCGCCCGCCAGTTGCGCTACTGACCAGTCCAGCACTGAACCCGTCGGCGCGGCCGGTCGAAAGGCGCTGGCGCTCGGCAAAGCGGGCGTGCTAGAGGCGCTGCGCTATGGCCGAGACCACCGAGCCCGATAATCTGCGCTACCGCGTTCGCCGCGATGCCAGCGGGATTTTGACAACGATTCGCGATAATTGGCGCAGCAACCGAAAGGTACGGCTGGCCGGTTTCGGCCTCGGCGGCTTGGTGCTGATCTATTTTCTGGTCTGGACCCTGGTGCTGAGCAGCCTGCCATCGGCGGACAAGCTGCTGAGCTATCAGCCGCCGCTGCCAAGCATGGTGCGCGGCGTCGATGGCCAGATCGTCTACAGCTATGCGCGCGAGCGGCGGGTGCAGCTGCGCTATGTCGATTTCCCCAAACAATTGGTCAACGCCTTCCTGGCGGCCGAGGACAAGACCTTCTGGACCCATGGCGGGGTCGATTACCCTGGGCTTGCCGGCGCTGTCATCGATTATGTCGGAAAGATCGGCTCGGGACAGCGAGCGAGGGGCGGCTCGACGATCACCCAGCAAGTCGCCAAGAACATCCTGATCGGCAACGAATACTCCATCGGCCGCAAGCTCAAGGAAATGATTGTCGCGCGGCGCATCGAGGATGTGCTCGACAAGCCGCAGATCCTCGAGCTCTATCTCAACGAAATTCCGCTCGGCCGGCAGAGCTTCGGCGTGCAGGCGGCGTCGCGCGCCTATTTCGGCAAAGACGTGGGCGAGCTGCAGCTGCACGAGGCGGCGTTTCTGGCGATCCTGCCCAAGGCGCCGGAAACTTATGGCCGC
>JANLQW010000259.1:0-11267 GCA_031368085.1 Novosphingobium sp.
CGCCATTTCCACCCGTTCCGGCCAATGGGCGCCACGATGATAGGCCGCACGCACCTGATTGCCGTCGGCGTGTGCCAGCGCCCGCTCGATTGCGTCGTAACTCCATTTGCCGCTTTCGTTCAGCAGCGACGACGCGGTTGACCGGAAGCCATGCGCTGTCATTTCGCCGGGGCCAAAGCCAAGGCGGCGCAGCGCCCCGTTGACCGCGTTTTCCGACATCGGCTTGAGCGGAGAGCCAAGTTTGGGAAAAACAAAGCGACCGTCGCCGCTGAAAGCTTGTGCCTCGCGCAGGATGGCGAGCGCCTGTTGCGACAGCGGGACGCGGTGCGGCTGGCGTTGTTTCATGCGTGCCGCCGGAATCGTCCAAACAGCCTTATCGAAATCGAATTCTGCCCATTCAGCTTGCCGGATTTCGCCGGGGCGCTGGAAAACGTGCGGCGTGAGGCGCAGCGCCAGCCGCGTGATCGGTTGGCCGGAGTAACCTTCGATTGCGCGCAACAGGCCCCCGAACGCGACCGGATCAGTAATCGCAGCGTGGTGCTTGGCGACGGGCGAGATAAGCGCGCCCTGCAACGGCTGCGCGGGATCGGTCGCCGCTCGCGCAGTCGCTACTGCGTAGCGAAACACCCGGCTGGCGAACGAGCGCAGCCGCCGCGCCGTCTCGCGCAGCCCGGCCCGCTCCGATGCGCGAAGCACCGCCAACAACTCGTGCGGGGTAATCTCGCTTATGGGGCGGGAGCCGAGCGCGGGCGACAGCTTGGCCAGCAACCAGCGAGTCTTGCCGATGGTGACGCCCGCGCGCCCTTCGGCTTCCAACTTGGCGATATACTCTTCAGCAATCACCGTAAAGGTGTTGGCGGACGCGATTTGTTTGGCGATCCGCGCCTCGCGCTTTGCCGCCGCCGGGTCACTCCCCGCATCGGCGGATTTGCGGGCGTTGTCGCGCTTAGCGCGCGCATCCTTCAACCCGACTTCGGGATAGGCTCCCAACGCCAACTTCTTTTCCTTGCCACCGATTCGGTATTTGAGCCGCCACAGCTTCGAGCCGGTCGGCGTGATCAGTAGGTAGAGGCCTTTCCCGTCGGCCAGCTTGCGGTCGGAGTCACCAGCCTTGGCCAGCCGGATCGCGGTGTCAGTCAGGGCAATCGTCGCCTCGTGCCAAGACCATCTTTCAAAAGGCCCCCAAAAAGGCCCCCAAATTTTTCCGATTGTCGGCGGACGCCAGCAACCGAAGACGGTCAATGCGAACGAAAAACTAGCGGATTTCTGCGGTTTATGCAAGCCTTGGCGGCTGCCAACGAACAGGTAAATGGTGCCCAGAAGAGGACTCGAACCTCCACGCCCTTGCGAGCGCCAGCACCTGAAGCTGGTGCGTCTACCAATTCCGCCATCTGGGCACGGGGCGCAATGCGGGTTGCACTGCGCCGGGTAGGAGCGGGCCGATAGCGGGGGGCGCGGCGGCTTGTCAACGCCAATCGCGGCGGAGCCGGCTGCACCGCTTGGCAAGGCGGTTGCGCCAGCGCGGCCGCCTGTGTCATGAACGAGGCTGTAACGGCGCGGCAAATGGAAGCATGCAGGCATGGCACAGGCTCAGGACGATAAGGCGCTCGGCGGCAAGCTGGTGGTCCTGCTCGGCGGCAGCGGCTTTTTCGGGCGGCATCTGGCCCAGGAACTGCTGAAACGCGGCGCCCGGTTGCGGATCGCCAGTCGTCACCCCGAACGCGCCTATGCGCTGAAACCTCTGGGCAATCTTGGACAGGTGCAGTTCGTTCGCTGCGACGTCACCCGGCCGCAGAACCTGGCTGCCGCGATGATCGGGGCCGATGGGGTGATCAATCTGGTGGGCGCCTTTGCCGGCGATCTGGATGGGCTTCAGGGCCAAGGTGCCGGCCGGATCGCCGATGCGGCGCTGAGCGCGGGCGCGGGCGCTTTCGTTCATGTCTCGGCCAATGGCGCTGATGCCGCTTCCTCCGCCGATTACGCCCGCACCAAGGGCGAGGGCGAGGCGGCGGTGCTGGCCGCCTTCCCCAAGGCGACGATCCTGCGCCCGTCGATCCTGTTCGGGCCGGACGACCAGTTCATCAACCGCTTCGCCGGGCTGATCGCGATGCTCCCGGCCTTGCCGGTGTTCGGACCGCAAGCACGATTGCAGCCGGTATTCGTCGACGATGCCGCCGAGGCTGCCGCCCAGGCGCTCGGCGATCCCGGCGCGCATGGCGGGAAGATTTTCGAGATCTGCGGGCCGGAGGTGATGACCATGCTGGAGCTCAACCAGCGTATCGCCGCCGCGCAAGGGCGTAGCCGGCTGTTTATCGACCTGCCGGATATCGCCGCCAGCGCCTTCGCCGCGCTGACCGGCTGGCTGCCCGGCGCGCCGATCACCTCCGACCAATGGGCGCTATTAAAGGCGGGCAATGTCGCCTCGGGCAAGTTGCCGGGGCTGAAAGCGCTGGGCGTGACGCCTCGCCCGCTCAGCCTGTTCCTCGATCGCTGGATGGTCCGGTTCCGCAATCACGGGCGATTTGGCGCGAAGCCGGTGGCGGGGCGGTAGGGCGGACCGCGTACTTCCGCATTTTCATCGTTGGATCACCTGCTCAGGCGTTCACATCGCCATAATGGCTTGGCGGCTGGATCACGTCCATGCGTTCGGTGAGCAGCGGGCGGAAGCTGGGGCGGCTTTTGAACACCGAATACCAGCCGCGCGCCTGTTCATGCGCCGACCAGTCGATTCCGCCGAGATAGTCGGCGACCGAAATCTGCGCCGCGGCGGCAAGGTCGGCCAGACTCATCGTCGCGCCGGCTAACCAGGGCCGGTTATCGATCAGATAGTCGATGTAATAAAGGTGCTCATGCGCCAGCCGCATCGCCTCGCGCAGCATGCGGGAATCGGGAGATTGACGCAAGATCAGGCGCTTTTTCATCCGTTCGTGGAGCAAGGGCGCGGTGACCTGTTCATAGAAGTTTTCATCGAACAGCGCGACCAGCCGGCGCACCTCCGCGCGGTTGGCCGAAGTTCCGGCGATCATTGCGGCTTTATCGACAGTCTCTTCAAGATACTCGCCGATCGCCCGGCTGTCGCACAGGGTAAGGCCCTTGTCGGGATCGTGGAGAACGGGGGTGCGGAGCGCCGGGTTCAGGGCGAAGAATTCGTCACTGCCTGCCCAGGGATCCTCTCGCCGCAGCTCGAAGGGGATGCCTTTTTCGCTCATTAGCAGGCGCAGCTTGCGGCTGAACGGGCACAGCGGGAACTGGTAGAGCTGCCACATGGAGCGAGCTATTGCCCAAGCGATTCGCCGCGTCCACCCGAAGAATTGATATGCGCGCGCGAATTCAGGTGGATAACCTCCTGTCCGGCGCCTCGCGCCTCTCACTGGCCAATCAGCGATTGACCAGACGGCGCGTGCGGATAAGGACCGTGCGCACTCAACAGCAAACTGGAGAATCCCATGTTCACGCATGTCGTGGTCGGTAGCAATGATCTGGCCAAATCGAAGAAATTCTACGACGCCGTCTTCACCGCAATCGGTGGCAGTCCTGGCACGGATACGGGCACCCGCATTGCCTATGGCCACAAGGGCAGCAACTTCCTGGTGTCGACGCCGATCGACGGCGAGCCGGCCTGCCACGCCAATGGCGGCACCATCGGCTTCTCGATGGATAGCGAGGCGCAAGGCAAAGCCTGGCACGATGCCGGCGTCGCGGCGGGCGGCACCAGCTGCGAAGACGCGCCAGGCGTGCGGGATCTCGGTTATGCCAAGTATTACCTTGCCTATCTGCGCGATCCCGACGGTAACAAGCTGTGCGCCCTGCTGCCGATCAGTTGACAGGGAAACAGGCACTTCGCCTTTTCAACCTGCGCCCCGGGACCTACGATCTCGCCAGATCGCGCCTCTTCTATTTCGCGACGTTCGGCGCGCTCGGACTGCCGCCAAGCCGAATGCCGGTTGATTACCGGGTGGCTGGGAGACTGAGATGGTGATGGCGGTGGAAGTCCGACCCGATGGCAGCCGCCAGCCCGTCACGCGTGAATGGGTGCCCGAGGCCCCGGTTGCGTTAGAATTCAACGGCATCGCTTATGCGGTGATGATGGCGACGCCGGCCGACCTGGAAGATTTCGCCACCGGCTTCGCGCTGAGCGAAGGATTGGCCGGGCAGGTCGGCGACGTCAGCGACGTTGCGATTGCCGAAGTTGCGCTTGGCTGGATTGTTCGCGCCGCGATTTCCGGGCTGGGCGCGGAGCAGCTTGGCGAGCGGGTACGCGCGCGGGTTGCGGAATCGAGCTGCGGACTTTGCGGGATCGAAAACCTTGAGGCGGTGGCACGGCCGCTGCCCCCGGTTGCGGCGCACGATCCGCTCGATCCGGGCGCAATTTTCGCCGCGCTGGCCGCGCTCAAACATCGCCAGCCGCTGAGCCATGGCACCGGTGCCGCCCATGCCGCCGCCTGGGCCGATGCCGCCGGTGCAATCCAGTGCCTGCGCGAGGATGTCGGTCGGCACAATGCGCTCGACAAGCTGGTGGGCGCGATGGCGCGGCAAGGTCGCCGGTTTTCGCCGGGCTTCGTGCTGTCCACCGCGCGCTGCAGCTACGAGATCGTCGAGAAGGCGGTGCGGGCGGGGGCGACCACGCTGGTAACGGTCTCGCTGCCAACGAGCCTGGCAGTCACCCGGGCCAAGGCTGCGGGGCTAAGCCTGTACGTGCTGGCGCGGGACGATTCGGTGTTGCTGGTGAGCCCCCAGACCACGCCGAACGCGCCGCGCAGAGGCGGTACCAGCGCGATCAGTTCAGCTTGCTAGCAAAATCTATAGCGACTGCCCGTCATCGACAGTAAAGACCGACCCCGTAGTATTCTCGGCCGCGTCCGAGCAGAAATACACCACCGGCTCATCCAGCGATTCGATCGGTTGCAGCCGCCGCCGCGCGAAGCCGGCGATCTGGGCAAGGCCGCCTTTGCTGGCGAACCAGGCGTCAGCCATTTCAGTGAGGATGAAACCGGGCTGGATGACATTGACATTCACGCCCTTTTGCACCCACTCGCCGGCGAAGCTGCGGGCCAGGCTGGCGAGGGCCGCCTTGCTCGCGCAATAGGCCGCTCCGCCGGGAAACGGCGCTTGCGCACCCATCGAGCCGATCAGCAGAATGCGTCCGCGCCCATGCTCGCGGCTGCCCGCCGCCATCATTCGCCGCGCGCCTTCGCGGGCCGTAAGGAAGACGCCGAGAATATTGGTGTCGAACTGGCATTGCAGGCCCGCGACGGATACCTCGGTCGATCGGCCCGTATCGGAGACGCCGGCATTGGCGATCACCGTATCGACGGGGCCGAAGGCGGCCTCCGCGGCATCAAAGGCGGCGATGGTCGCGGCCTCGTCGGTGACATCCATCGCTACCGCCAGCGCTTTGCCCGCGCCAAGCTCCGCCGCCAGCGCCGCCACCCGGTCTACCCGCCGCGCGCCCAGCACCACCCGAGCCCCTTCGCGCACCGCCAGACGGGCGAAATGGGCGCCCAAGCCCGCAGATGCGCCGGTGATCAGGCAGATGCGCCCAGTCAGTCGCTGCATGGTTTGCTCCTTGTTCGTATCTGAAGAATGTCAGGCATCGAACATGATGACCGAACGCGCCAGCTCGCCCGTCTTCATATCGTCGAACGCCTCGTTCACTTCCGCGAGCGGGCGGTGTAGCGAGATCAGCTGGTCGATTTTCAGGCGGCCTTCCATGTAGAGATCAACGTAGCGGGGTATGTCGATGGCGTTGCGCACGCCGCCCATGATCGATCCCTGAATGCGCCGTTCCTGCAGGAAGTTGATCGCCGGCAGCTCAACCTTCATATCGAACCGCGCCATGCCGACCACTGTCGCCAGTCCGCCCTTGGTCAGCATATTGAACGCGTCCTCGATGGTCTGCTTGAGGCCGATCGCCTCGATCGCATGATCGACCCCGCGTCCGCCCGTAAGCCCCCTGACCTGCTTGACGACATTGCCCTGCGAAGCATCGATGCCATCGGTGGCGCCGAAGGTCTTGGCGAGTTCGAGCTTGGAGGCGACTGTATCGATGGCAATGATCCGCCCTGCCCCGGCCACCGCCGCGCCGTTGATCGCGGCAAGCCCCACTCCGCCGCAGCCGATCACCGCAACGGTTTCGCCCGGCCGGATCGCCGCCTTGTTTATCGCCGCACCAAAGCCGGTCGTCACCCCGCAGCCGATGAGGCAGGCGCGGTCGAACGGCATATCGCGCCGGATCGCCACGCAGCCGCTGTCATGCACCAGGATCTGCTCGGCAAAGGCGCCCATTTTCATGAACGGTTCGAACCGCTCGCTGGCGTTGAACAGGCGCGGCGGTTCTTCGGGACCGCGCATGGCTTCCGGCGTAAAGCAACGGTGGGTATGGCCGCCGAGGCAATGCTCGCAGTGACCGCAATGGAACGTAAGGCAGACGACAACGTGATCGCCGGGCTTCACATTTCGCACTTCCGGCCCGACCTGCTCGACAATACCGGCAGCTTCATGGCCAAGGATTGCAGGCAGCGGA
Source organism: Novosphingobium sp. (assembly GCA_031368085.1). GTDB lineage: Bacteria > Pseudomonadota > Alphaproteobacteria > Sphingomonadales > Sphingomonadaceae > Novosphingobium. Next base: position 6,524 of record JANLQW010000259.1, read on the forward strand.
TGGGGCAAATCGCCGGTCAGCACATGCAGGTCCGAGTGGCAGACGCCCACTGCCGCCAGCCTCACCAGCACCTCGCGCCCTTGCGGCTTGGAGACCGAAACTTCCTCAATACCCATCGGCTGCGAAATCTCGCGCATCACCGCTGCTTTCATCGCTGGTCTCCTGCCGCATGCCCAGGATTAACCGGCATATGAGCGGCTTGTGTTGCCTTACGTTGCGCCACCCTTATTGCCGGGCGTAGCAACATGAGCAACCGCCGCGTCATAGGCAGGAGGCGACCATCAGCAAAGAGTATGAACCGCCAGACGTGTGGGTCTGGGACAAGGACGCCGGCGGTCCGTTCGCGAGGATGAACCGGCCGATCGCCGGGCCGACTCATGACCAGGAACTGCCGCGAGGCAACCATCCGTTCCAACTCTATTCGATGGGCACGCCCAACGGACAGAAGGTGACAATCCTGTTCGAGGAACTGCTGGCGGCGGGATTTGCCGGGGCGGAATACGATGCCTGGCTGATCAGCATCATGGAGAACGATCAGTTTGGCTCGGGCTTTGTCGCGATCAATCCCAATTCGAAGATTCCCGCATTGCTCGACTGTTCAGGGCCGGAAGCCTTCCGCGTGTTCGAATCGGGGGCGATCCTGCAGCACCTCGCAGAAAAATTCGGCGCATTCCTGCCGTCTGGCGGAAAGGCACGCGCTGAGTGCCTGTCCTGGCTGAACTGGCAGATGTCGACTGCGCCGGTGCTGGGCGGCGGGTTCGGCCATTTCTTCGCCAAGGCGCCGGTCAAGATCCAATACGCCATCGACCGCTATGCGATGGAGACGAAACGGATTTTCGACGTCGCTGACCGGCACCTCGCCACCTCGTGCTATTTCGCCGGCGACGATTACACCATTGCCGACATGGCGAATTTCGCCTGGTTGCACTATTTTCACAGCGGCGAGGCCTATGATGGCGGCTCTGAATTCCTCGACATCGCCGGCTACCGCAACGTCGATCGCTGGGTGCGGCAGCTGAGCGAACGAAAGGGCGTCCAGCGCGGCTTGCGGGTCAACCGCGATAGCGAGGGCTACGCCAGGGAACGCCACTGCGCGGCGGACATCGACGCGGTGATGCGGGGAGATTGATTGCCACACAAGACGCGGCAGTTAGAGCATCGTCCCGATTATCTGACCCAATTCCGTCTGTGCTGAGCTTGTCGAAGCACTGTCCGTTTCTTCGAGCCTCGTGAACAACCGCATGAAGAAAAAGCAGTCCTTCGACAAGCTCAGGAAAGACGGGTTAAGGGGAAGAGGTGATTCACATTTCCCAATTGCCGCTCTAATCCCCAAGAATATGCATCACCAGCGGCGGTGCGGTCAGGCTGTCGGAGCCTTCGAGCAGGCGCAGTGCTTCGCTCACCGCCGATTCGGGGCCTTCGTGGGTGACGATCGCCAGCAGCACTTCGCCGCCGGCCGCAGCCCGGCCCTTCTGGATCAGGCTTTCGATCGAAACCCCGGCATCGCGCATGGCCGCGGCGATTTCCGCGAGCACGCCGGGCCGGTCAGCCACCGTAAACCGCATATAGGCGCGGCCGATGCGGCGGCCCGATGCCGCCGGAGCCATTGCCTCGAGCTCACTCACCGGCACCGAGAACGGGCAGCCGATTTCGCCGCGGGCAATGTCGATGAGGTCGGCGGCGACAGCGCTCGCCGTCGGCCCGTCGCCGGCGCCGGCGCCCTGGAACAGCAGCCGCCCGGAGAAATTGCCTTCCGCCACCACCGCATTGGTCGCCCCGTCGACATGGGCGAGCGGGTGGTCGAAGGGCACCAGATGCGGCTGCACGCGCTGGAAAAGCCGGGCGGAACCGTTCGCGCCCTCGGTCTCCGCCATGCCGATCAGCCGGATGACATAGCCCAGCACATCGGCCTGGGCGATGTCGGCGGCGAGAATGCGGGAAATGCCGGCCGTCTCGACCCCGCCGAAATCGATCCGCGCGCCAAAGGCGATCGCGGCAAGGATCGACAGCTTATGCGCTGCATCGGTGCCCTCGATGTCGAAGGCGGGATCGGCCTCGGCATAGCCCCTGGCCTGGGCTTCGGCGAGCACGTCGGTGAAATCGCGGCCGCTGTCTTCCATGGCCGAGAGGATATAATTGCAGGTGCCGTTGAGGATGCCGTAGACGCGCTTGATCTCATTGGCCGCCGCACCTTCGCGCAGCCCCTTGATCACCGGGATGCCGCCCGCCACCGCCGCCTCGAACTTGAGCGCGACGCGCGCGGCCTCCGCCGCCTCGGCAAGTTCCAGCCCGTGGTGGGCGATCATCGCCTTGTTGGCGGTAACCAGAGCCTTGCCCCTGGCGATGCAATTGCGTGCCAGCGCCAGCGCCGGCCCGTTCGAGCCGCCGACCAGCTCGACCACGACATCGACATCGTCGCGCCCGGCCATCGCCGTCATGTCGTCTTCCCAGTCGTAGCGAGCGATATCGACGCCGCGGTCCTTGGTCCGGTCGCGCGCACTGACGGCGGTTATTACGATCGGCCGCCCGGCCCGGCGCGCGATCAGCGCAGCGTTGGCCTCAATCAGGCGGATGACGCCCGCGCCGACCGTGCCGAGCCCGGCAAGGGCGATCCTTAAAGGCGGTCGGTTCAATTCGGCCATGGTGCTCCCTTTCCCGGCAGCGCGCCCTAGGCGAGCGGCGCGGGAAAGGCCAGAGGCTTCACCCGGCCTTGCTCAGCGGCGCGTGCGACCGCAGGGACCCAGACCTTCGATCACCAGCCGGTAATCGGCTTCGGCCTGGGCCTTCGCCTCGGCACCATCCGAGAGGTTGACGCCTGGCGGCAGCGCCGGCGGCAGGAAGCAGGCAAGGCGGTACCAGCGCAGGGTGTCGCGCGGCGGCGGTGTGCCGCCTTCGAGCACTTCGGAAAACGACACGCCCCAGACCGGCGCGCTGTCAGGCCGGCGTGTCACCGTGATCGACGCGGCCGAACCGTCGCCGGTGCCGAGGAACATCTGCGTTTCACCCTCCCCCTCCAGCGATCCGGCGACATGGATCGCCTCGCGCACGCCGGTGATTCGAGCAGGCGCATCCGGACTCAGTCGCTCGGTAAGAATGGCGCGCAGCCGATTTTCGCCAGTTTGGTCCCAGGGGAGCTGAGCATCGGGTGCGATCAGTTGCAGCTCACCGGGCTTGCCGGGGACTACCCGGGCGAACAGCAGGACTTGCGTTTTCTTCAGCTTTGGCGGCCTGCCCCGCCAGTCGAGCGGAATGTCGGCAAGGTAGCGCAGCGATTCGCCCAGCATGCCATCGCCGGCCAGCAGCGCCGTAGTTTTCGCCTCGACATAGAAGCGCCCCCAGCCCGGCTTTACTCCGTTTGTTCGTTCCGGCCCGAGCTGAGCCAGCTTGCGAATTTGCGCGCGCGCCACGAGCGGGGCCGATTCGGCTAGATCGGCAAGATCGGCGTAACTTGCCGGTACTGTCACGGAAACAGCAGACACCGCAGCAGTAGGAGCCGCTGCCTGCGCGGCAAGCACCGGAACCGCCCAAAATCCGCAACTTACCGATGCCATCCACAGCCGGGAAACTATGCATTTTGTATGGTTGATCACCCACCAACTCCTGCCTGATTGACTAATGCACGCTATCTGACACTAATGACTGCATAACGGACGATTGCAGCTTAGCACCCTGAATCCCACGTTAACTCTACCAGCTGATGATAAGCCGTTGCGCAGGTTGTTGTTCGACGCTAAGCATCAAAAAAATGCAGGGCTGAAGCCCTTAAGATTCTAACTGCCGGGCGTCGGATTTCAGGGCTTGACCAAAGCGTGCGGCAGGGTGAAAAACAATAAATAGCCCAGGGTCGTGGCTTCGCCTCGCCTCTGGTCTCCTCGGGGCCAAACTCCGGGGCCTTGAATGTGGAGTGGTGAGACTGAATGGCATACGCTGACCAAAAGATGAGCGGTAACCGCGTTATTGCGCTTATCATCGTAGCCCTGATTCACATTGTCCTGGTCTATGCGCTGGTCACCGGCCTAGCCTATGAGGGCATCAAGAAGGTGATGCAGCGGGTGTCGACCGTCGACATCAAGGAAGAAGTAAAGAAGGAGCTGCCGCCGCCGCCGAAGAAGGTCGATCTGCCGCCGCCGCTCATCGCGCCGCCGGTGAGGATCAACGTGGCTCCCGCCCCGCCGCAAATCATCACCGTGGCTGAACCGCCACCCGCTCCGCCTCCGCCGATTTTAGTCCCGCCGCCACCGGCTGCGCCGCCGGCGCCGCGTTTCACGCCAAAGGGAGCCGTGCCAAAGGGTAATCCCGGCAGTTGGGCCACCACCAATGACTATCCCTCGCGGGCTCTGCGCGAAGAGCGCGAAGGCACAACCGGCTTCCGGGTTACGGTGGGTCCCGACGGCAAAGTAACGGATTGCTCCGTTACCAGCTCCAGCGGCCACTCTGACCTCGATGAAGCGGCCTGCGCCAATATCCGTCGACGTGCCCGGTTTGCTCCGGCCGTTGATGGTAATGGCAGCCCGACGACTGGCACCTATTCCAACCGCGTTCGCTGGGTAATTCCGAAAGACTGATGTTTCGATGGAGCCAGGCTCGCTTGGCTTGGCTTAGGGCAGAACCCAAATAATTTGAGAGGACCATACGCATGCAGATTGTTGATCTCCTTCAGGCCGCGGCAGCAGCGGCACCTGCGAACAAGTTCGGTTTCGTGGAGGCACTCGAACAGGGCGGCTTCATCGCTTATGCGACGGTG
>JANLQW010000014.1:0-12442 GCA_031368085.1 Novosphingobium sp.
GCACCGCGCTCGATCACGAAGGGCTCAAGACAGCCCCATTCCTCGTCGCTCATCAAACCCCGGATCAAGGCAGCCTCCCCAAAAGCCACCTTGAATCAGATACTGCCGCGTTTGGGAATCCCCTTTGTCAACACTTCCTAGCTAGCCAAAGCGGCAACCCGGCGGGATGGCTAGCTTGTGGGATTGAATGGAATGCGGCGATAGTCCATATAGGGAACGGAGCCAGCCATGCAATTCACCCCCCTTGCAGTCGCGAATACCTTGTCTCGCCAAGCACGGCGCGGACCGGGGCGGCATTGACCACATGAAGCTGCAAAAGCTGGTATTCTACGCTTATGGCTGGTGGCTGGCATCACACGATCAACCTCTTGTGACCGAGGGTCCGCAAGTATGGCGATACCCATATTGCACATGATGAGCATGAAATTGTAGCACATGGTGCGATACCAGATGCCTTGGGGCGTCGTCGCCGCCCTAATCCATTTGCGCCCGACGCTGTGCAATTTGCGATATTCCTCAATAGTGAATTCGTCGCGGCGCATGGTTTTGAGTTTTGGCCTGCCTTCAAAACGGTGACTGGCGGGCACAAGCCGTTTGGTGATGGCAAAGTTCATCACCGCATTGAGCGCTCCCATCTCAATTGCAATGGTCGAATCGCTGATATGCTCGCGGAACCGGCCCTTGCCATTTTCGCGCCGCCAGGTCGGATACCCGGCCCAACGATCCTGGCCGATCAGGTGAATCTGGGCGCTGCCGACGTAATCCTCTAGCGCCTTCTTGAAGGCGTTTCTGAGATTCTTCACCCGATCTTTGGAAACTTCGCCCGTATCGGCGCGACGCTGCTGCGTCTGGAGATACTCTTCCGCCACTTGCCGAAACGGGCGATTGAACACCGCAACGTCATGCTTCACACGAAACCGGATGTCGGCATCCTGATCGAACGCACGGTCGCGAGCTGACTCCCGATCCGCCGTGTGGAGTGAGATCGTCTTGTAGCGATCCTCCTTTGGGAGCTTGATGCGGCAGTAGAAATTGCGATGCGCCACATCGCCGCGCCTGAAGATGATCAGACCGGATTTCAGCTCCTCTTTGTCCGTGATAAACGCCATGCTACGCTCCAGTGTGCAGAATCCGTGCAGGTTAGGGGCGAAAGCGCGCGGTAATCCATAACTGTGCAGGTGCTGTGTAGCGATTTATGCCATATTTTATTAGGTAAACAGCTATTTAGTCGAATCCTGTCATCCCGACCATTATTTCATTTAACTACAGACTGTTATGAATTTTGATAAAGTATTCGCACACCGCTGATGTATTGCTATAAGCCAGTCATAAGCGAGTTGCCGTCGCATTAGTTGGCCATCCCCATAACCGCGATTCCGGCGCCGGAGCGGGGCACAGCCGCTCCAATTGAAGCGAAAACGATAATGCCGATCGCAAGCGTTGTGGCCTCCGAGTGCGCAACCGCCCACACCCCTTCCAGCGCCGAGCAGACTGCGTGGCTCACGCTGGGCGCGATCGGCGTTGTCTTCGGCGACATCGGCACGAGCCCCCTGTACGCGCTCAAGGAAAGCTTCGTCGGCCATCATCCATTAAACCCGGACCCCCTCCATATTTTCGGAGTCATCAGCATCATTTTCTGGACGATGGTGCTGATCGTCACTGTCAAATATGTGATCATCATGATGCGCGCCGACAATAAGGGCGAAGGCGGCAGCCTGTCGCTGCTCGCGCTAATTTCGCGCACCGCCGGACCCGGCCGCTGGACGTTCGGCTTGACGATTCTCGGCATTTTCGCGACGGCTCTGTTCTTTGGCGACGCGATGATCACGCCCGCAATCTCGGTTTTGTCCGCAGTCGAAGGGCTGCAGGTGATCAGCCCTGATCTCGCCAAGTTGATCATTCCGATTTCAATCGTGATCCTGATCGGCCTGTTCGCGGTGCAACGCCGCGGCACTGAAAAGGTCGGCTTGATCTTCGGCCCGATCATGCTGGTTTATTTCGCGGCGCTGGTCGTTCTCGGCGTCCGCTCGATCATCGAGAGCCCGGAAATATTCCAGGCACTGCTGCCGATCTGGGGTTTCCGGTTCTTCGCAGCCGAACCCGGCCTGGCCTTCCTTGCGCTGGGTTCGATCGTGCTCGCCGTGACCGGCGCCGAAACGCTATATGCAGACATGGGGCATTTCGGGAAAAAGCCAATCCGCATCGGTTGGCTGTTCATCGTTTTTCCGTCGCTGGTGCTCAATTACCTCGGCCAGGGCGCGCTCATGCTCCGCAGCGCCGACGCGGCGCAAAATCCCTTCTATTTGCTGGCGCTCGAACAGTGGCGCGTTCCCTTGGTCATTCTCGCGACGATGGCGACGATCATCGCCAGCCAAGCGGTGCTCACGGGCGCTTTTTCGGTCACGCGTCAGGCAGTCCAGCTAGGCCTGCTGCCACGGCTGCACGTGATCCACACCAGCCACAAGGCGCAGGGGCAAATCTATCTTCCACTCGTCAATTGGGCGCTGCTCGCCTCGGTCCTCCTGCTGATTTTTATGTTCGGCTCGTCGACCAACCTCGCATCGGCCTATGGCATCGCGGTGACCGGGACGATGTTCATCACGACGATCATGCTCGGCGTGCTCGCGACGCGCGTGTGGAAGTGGCCGCCGCTGGTGGTTGCCGCACTTGTCGGGCTGTTTCTGATTATCGACGGTGCCTATTTCGCGTCGAACTTGACCAAGATCGCCGATGGCGGCTGGTTCCCGCTGCTTATCGGTCTGATCAGCTTCACGCTGCTGACGACTTGGGCGCGGGGGCGCTCGCTGATTCATCATCGCTTGGCCGAAGGCAATCTGCCGCTGGCTGTGTTTATCAAGTCGATCAGCACCTCGGTACAGCGCGTGTCCGGCAACGCGATCTATCTGACCGCCTTCTCCGATGGAGTGCCGGCCTCGCTGCTCCACAATCTCAAGCACAATAAGGTGCTGCACGAAAAAGTCCTGCTGGTTAACATCGCGGTTCAGGACGTTCCGGTCATCACCGAGGAAAGCCGCGCTGAGGTCGAGGAACTCGGCAGCGGTATTTCGCGAGTAATCCTGAAGTTCGGGTTCACCGAAAACCCTGACCTACTTGGCGCCCTGGCCAACAACAAGGACAAGATCGGGCCGCTTCCCGCTGCCAAGACCAGCTACTTCATCTCGCGGCAGACCGTCGTTGCAAGCAATCTTCCCGGCATGGCGATCTGGCGCAAGCGCGTGTTCGCCTGGATGGTCCGCAATTCGGCCACGCCGATGCAGTTCTTCAACCTGCCGCCGAATCGGGTCGTCGAACTCGGCAGCCAAGTCGACATTTAGCGTGTTGCGCTCAATCGGTCGTTTGGCTCTGCTGGCCAATTCGCAGTTGTTCTTTTGCATCGGTGGACGTCGGTGAGCGCTCATCAGCAACCAGCCGGTCGACGTCCAGGCAATTGAGCTAAACCGCTGAAAGATCGGAGAAATCGGTAAGGGCCGCGTCCCTTAGCCCGCGCCACAGACGCACCGCCTGCACCGATTCAGCCACATCGTGAACGCGGATCAGCTGCACGCCAGCATCGATCGCCTTGACCGCGATGGCCAGCGAGCCGCCGAGCCGCTTATGGGCCGGCGCCTCGTTCGAAAGCGCGCCGATCATACGCTTGCGGCTGGCGCCGACCAGCAGCGGCTGGCCCAGGCTGTGAAATAGCGGCAGAGCGTTGAGCAACGTAAGGTTTTCCGCAACGGACTTGCCGAAGCCGACGCCGGGGTCGAGCACGATGTTATCCCGCGCGATACCGGCTGCAAGTGCCGCATCGCGCCGGGCTTTCAGCCAGTCGAACACATCGAGCACGACATTGCGGTAAACTCCATCGGCATGCAGATCATCGCCTCGTCCCGGTGCGTGCATCAGCACCACCGTCACGCCGGCGCGGGCGGCAAGCTCCAGGCTGCGCGGATCGTAGCGGAGCGCCGAGACATCATTGATCATATGCGCACCGGCGGCGAGCGCCGCCTCCATCACCGCCACCCGCCGCGTATCGACGCTGATCGCCGCCCCGGATGCCGCCAGCCGCTCGATGGCGGGAATCACGCGCTTGAGCTCATCGCCCTCCCACACCGCGGCTGCGCCCGGCCGGGTCGATTCGCCGCCGACATCGATTAGCGCGGCGCCGGCTTTGAGCATGGCCGCAGTGTGGGCATTGGCGACTTCTGGCTTGTCGAGGAACTGGCCGCCGTCGGAAAAACTATCGGGCGTGACGTTGAGTATGCCCATCACCTGCGGTTGATCGAGCCGGATGGTGCGCGAGCCGCATTGGCGCGGGGCGTGGGCTTGCTGAAGCGCCGCCCATTGCGCCTGACCTTCGTCAACCAGCTCTCCGGGCAGGCCAGCAAGCGCCGCAGGCATATTCGGCGCGAAGACCCGCTGGCGGGACACGATGTCTCCGCCACGCCGAACGATCAGGGCGAACCGACTGGCATAGACCAGACCCCCCGCCAGCCGCACCGCCTCGCCCTCCTCGCTCTGCGGACTTTCGGCGAAGGCGATCGGGCGGATGTAAATCTGCGTCACGAATTGGTCGTCGGGTAATTTGAAAAGCCGTTATTTTTCAAGTCAGTCCCCAATTTCGAGCCGCCGTTCGATGCGTTCGACCCGTTCCTTGATCGCATCGAGTGCATGACGGTCCTCGATCTGCTCTGCGAAAGCATGCGCATTGTCGCGCCCGATACGCGCTATCATGGTTTCGATTTGACCGAGACGCGTAATAAGCTCACGATCACGCTCACGCGCCGCTGCCTGTTCTGTTTGAATCTTTTTGAGGTGTTCAAGCAGCAGATTGTCAACATTCTCGCCCATGGCAAACCGCTTACCAGACCCGGTTTGATCCGAAAAGCCTCAAGGCTCCGTCGCCAGCAGATATAGCTGCCGGATCGTGTCGATAGGTTTCAGCGCACCCTCATGTTCGATATGCCAGAATGACCAGCCGTTGCACGACGGCGCGCCCTGCAATTTCGCGCCGAGGCTGTGAATCGAGCCGCTGCCCGCCGCCGATAGCAGCGAGCCGTCGGTTCGCACTGTCGCCCCCAGCCGGTGCTTCCTGTCCCAAAGCTGTGCCCCCGGCGCGATCCAGCCGGTTTCGACCAAAGTGCCGAACGCGACCTTGGGCGCTGATTTCGGGCTCTGCATCGTCGCGATCGTGCTTTCATCCAGTTCCAGCGCCAGCTCGATCCGTTCCAGCGCGACATCGCGGTAGACCGCCTCGCGCTCGCAGCCGATCCAGGCGCGCCCCAGCCGTTTCGCCACCGCGCCGGTGGTGCCAGTGCCGAAGAACGGATCGAGCACGACATCGCCCTTGTTGGTGGTCGCCAGCATCACCCGGTATAGCAGCGCCTCGGGCTTCTGGGTCGGATGCGCCTTGGTGCCGCCGCGCTTGATGCGTTCCTGCCCGCCGCAGATCGGCAGCACCCAGTCCGAGCGCATCTGCAGCTCGTCGTTGAGCGTTTTCATCGCCCGGTAGTTGAAGGTGTAGCGCGCCTTCTCGCCGGTCGAGCACCAGATCAGCGTTTCATGGGCGTTGGTGAAGCGGGTGCCCTTGAAATTGGGCATCGGGTTGGCCTTGCGCCAGACGATATCGTTGAGGATCCAGAAGCCCATGTCCTGCAGCATCGCACCGACGCGGAAGATGTTGTGGTAGCTGCCGATCACCCACAACGAGCCGCTCGGCTTCAGCACCCGGCGCGCCTCGGTTAGCCATTCGCGGGTGAATTTGTCATAGGCGGCGAAGCTGTCGAATTTATCCCAATCATCGGTCACCGCATTTACATGGCTGCCATCCGGCCGCGAGAGATCGCCGCCAAGCTGGAGATTATAGGGCGGATCGGCGAAAACCATGTCGACGCAGGCATCGGGCAACCGGCGCATCGCCTCGATACAGTCGCCGGACAAGATTTGCCCGAGCGGCAGAGCTGTGCTGACGGCACTGGGCCGGGTCCGTTCCTTGAGCAATGTCTGCGCCATCGGCTGCAATATCCCTTCGAATGAGCCTCAGGGTGAGTCTTCGCGGAGTCCGCGTCAAGCGGAGACTCCCCGGAGAATCCTTGCAGATCATGGTTGAGAAAGAATCAAAACGATGGGCGGGCACAGCATGTAGAGTCTCTTGGTGATGCCGGGACTCTAGATGATGTGGGTGTGGCTGCGAGGACTCTCAGCCGAAAATTCGAAAATCGGGAGTGAACTTAACTCAACATCCGCTCATCCTGAGCTTGTCGAAGGATCAAGCAAACATCTCCAGCCGTGCGACCGGCGCGAAGCTGCGGCGGTGGTGGGGCGTTGCTCCGTGACGGCGCAGTGCCGCGAGGTGTTCAGGCGTGCCGTAGCCGGCGTTGCGTTCCCAGCCATATTCAGGATGCGCCGCCGCCAAGCCCCGCATCAGGCGGTCACGGTATTCCTTGGCGATGATCGAGGCGGCGGAAATGCAGGGCTCGAGCGCATCTCCGCCGATGATCGGACGGGCATTCCAGCGCCATTCCGGTCGGCGGCCATGGGGCGTGAGATTACCGTCGATCAGCACTTCGCACGGCTCCTCGGATAGCTGTTCGCACAGGCTGGCGACCGCCAGCGTCATCGCCAACATGGTCGCACCAAAGATGTTGAGCGCCTCGATATCTTCGACCGAGACCACGCCCACCGCCCAACGGCAGCGGCGCTTGATCGCCGCTTCCAGCTCCCCGCGCCGCTCGCGGCTAAGTTTCTTGGAATCGTCAAGCCCGGCGGGCCGGGGCTTGCACAGCACCACCGCCGCCGCCACAACCGGCCCCGCAAGCGGACCGCGCCCAGCTTCATCAACGCCGATGATCAAAGGAATTCTGCCCTTGGCACCAAATCCGGCATCGGGCGTTGAAGCGTTCATGCGTGGTACCGTCCTGCGAGGCTAGCTATCGCCGCTCGCCCTGCTGCTCGCAAGCTGCGGCAGTTCCGCAACTGGGGACAGCGCCGGTGCGTGCTACCCACCGGCTGTGCCACGCTCTGCAATGCCATTTACCTTGACCGAAGTTGTGACGTTCGATGAGCCTTGGGCGAAGATGCTGCGGCTGTCGCTGGCAGCGCGGTAAAATCCGGTCGACATGCGGCGGGATCGCCCCTATCGGCGCGCGGCTATGCCCGTCGGCTTCCAGATCATCCCGCTCGACAGCGTGGATCCCGGCATGGTTGAGGCGCTGCTCGATGCGGCATTCGAGCCCGCGCGCCGCCGCCGCACCGCCTACATGCTGCGCGAGGGAACCGACTGGCTCCCGGCGCTCAGCTTCGCCGCGCTGGACGAGAATGATCTGCTGGCGGGCACGATCCAGTGCTGGCCGGTCGCGCTGACCGATCCGGCCGGGCGCCGCCATCCGATGATCATGGTCGGCCCCGTCGCGGTTTTGCCCGAAGAGCAGGGGCGCGGGTTTGGCAAGGCGCTGATGGCCGCGAGCCTCGGCGCGCTTAGCCCTGAAGCGCCGCTGCCGCAGGTGATGATTGGCGATCCCGATTATTACGGCCGCTTCTGGGGCTTTACCGCCGAGCCCACCAAAAGCTGGAAACTTCCCGGCCCCTGGGAGCCGCACCGCTTGCTGGTTCGCTGCGACAAACCCGGGGTGCTGCCCGAAGAAGGCATGCTCGGGCCTTGGCGTAGCTGACCGCTTCTGGCATCGCAGTTTCGATGCCCTATGACCCGCCGCCCGAACTGGCCGCCCTGTCGCTTGCCGAGATCGCCAGCCTTGTCGCGGCGCCCAAACTGCCGCCGGTCGATCAGTGGCAGCCGGCCGCCATCGGCGACAGCGAGATGCGCATTGCCGCAGACGGCCGCTGGTTTCATCAGGGGGGCGAGGTCACCCGCCCGGCCATGGTGCGCGCCTTCGCCGCGCTGCTGATGCGGGCCAAGGACGGCCAGCACTGGCTGGTCACCCCGCACGAGAAGCTGTCGATCGAGGTTGAGGACGCAGCGTTCGTCGCCATCGACGTCAAGCAGGAGAGCGGCGCGCTGGCTTTCCGGCTGAACACCGACGAGCTGGTCATCGCCGGCCGCGACCATCCGATCACCGCGCGCGGCGATCCCGATACACCTGCGCTCTATCTCGGGCTGCGGCACGGGACGGAGGCGAGACTCAATCGCAGCACTTACGTACAACTTATTGGAATAGCGCTGGAGGGTGGCGATCTGACCGTGGCTAGTCAGGGAACGCGCTTCTCGTTGTTGCCCGAATGAGCGACTTGTTCAGCCGCGTCAGCAGCCTTTACCGACAAGGCCACAACGGCACGCCGCCTGAATTGTTCGGCGGCCAGCACCTTGAAGGGGTCGACGATTTCCGTCCAGCCGCCGTGCTCGCCGCTATCACCGATCGTGAGGAGCCAGGCTTCCTGCTGCTCCACCGCCCATCGAACATGCGCGCCCATCCGGGACAGGTAGCCTTCCCGGGCGGCAAGATCGACCCCGGCGAAAGCGCGGTCGAAGCCGCCTTGCGGGAAGCCTGGGAAGAGCTCGGGATTCGCCCGAGCGATGTGCGCGTGATCGGGGAGAGCGACGTCTATTACACCCGTACGGGCTTCGAGATCACCCCGGTGCTGGCGGTGGTGCCAGCCGATATCGAAATCGTGCCCAATCCCACCGAAGTGGCGCAATGGTTCGAGGCGCCCGCCAGTTACGTGTTCGATTCCGCCAATCACGAAATGCAATGGACCGAGGGGGAAGGCGCGAAGCGGGCCTATTACCAGATTCTGTGGCGCGAGCACCGGATCTGGGGGGTGACTGCGGCAATGATCGTAAATTTGTCGCGGCGGCTGAACTGGCATGGGTGAATGACCGACACCCTGCCCCAGGCTCTGTGGACCAAGCGGAAAGACCTTGCCGGGCTCGTCGCCGCGCTAGGCGAAGGGAACGCGCGCTATGTCGGCGGGGCGGTGCGCGATACGCTGCTGGGGCTGGAGGTTAAGGACATCGACGTCGCTACGCCGCTGGTGCCGGATGACGTCATTGCCAGGCTGGAAACCGTTGGAATCCGCACCATTCCCACCGGGATTGCGCATGGCACCGTGACGGCGCTGCTCAAGGAGGGCACGGTCGAGATCACCACATTGCGTCATGACGTCAGCACCGACGGGCGCCGCGCGACGGTTGCCTTCGCCAATAACTGGCGCGATGACGCCGCCCGGCGCGATTTCACCATCAATGCGCTCTATGCCTGTCCGGAGAGCCGCGAGATCTGGGATTATTTCGGCGGGCTGGATGATCTTGCCGCGCGGCGGGTACGCTTTATCGGCGATCCGGCCGAGCGGATTCGCGAGGATCACTTGCGCATCCTGCGTTACTTCCGCTTTCAGGCCAGGTTTGGGTCGCAACCAGCTGATAGTGCTTCGGAACAGGCCTGCGCCGAACTTGCCGCAACCCTCAAAGGCCTGTCGCGAGAGCGGGTTGGCATGGAACTGATGAACCTGCTTGCCCTGCCCGACCCATCAGAGACCGTCGCGCGTATGGCCGACTTGGGCGTGCTCGCGGTGATCCTGCCCGAGGCCAGGCCCGAAGCCCTGGCGGCGCTGGTGCCTGAGGAGCGCCGCCAGAAGATTGCGCCGGATCCGCTACGGCGGTTGGCATCGCTGTTGCCTGCAGATGCGGTTTCGGCCGGACAGGTAGCGGCACGTTTCCGGCTTTCGACGGCGCAAAAAAAGCGGTTGATGTCTGCGACCGGGCGAAGCTCAGATCCTCCCCGCGCGCTCGCCTATCGCCTTGGCCTTGACCAGGCGCTCGACCGCCTGCTGCTGACCGGTGCCGACATCGCTGCTCTGAGCGGCTGGACCATTCCCGTCTTCCCGCTCAAAGGCGGCGAGATTGTCGCGCGCGGAGTCAGGGCAGGCCCGCAAGTCGCCCGGCTTATGCGCGACGTTGAGGCTCAATGGATCGGCGAGGGATTTCCGAATGCAGCCCGGGTTTCGCAATTGCTGGACGCAGCGCTGGGCGGCTGATTAGTCAGCGATCCGACAGCTAATTTGCTGTATCCCCGCGTCATGTCCCTTCAAGACTTTGCCAAATTCCTCGCGGAGCAACCGCTGCTTGCGCTGGCGATGGGTGCGATTTTCGTGCACACGCTGGGCGCCATGCTGCGCCGCGCGAGCCCGGGTTTCGCGACGTTCCTGCGCGGTGCGGGCAACCTCGGCCTGGTCGGCGCGCTGCTGCTGACCATTGCCCAGGTTGCCCGTTTCACCGCCGGCAACGACCTCGCCCTGCCGCAAATCGGTTTGCCCAAACAGCGTATCGAGGGGGCCGAGACCCACATCGACATGAGCCAGGACGGCCATTTCTGGGTGAAAGCCAGTGTTAACGGTGAGCCTCGCCGCTTCCTCATCGATACCGGCGCGACGTTAACCGCGATTTCCGCCTCCACAGCGAAAGCGGGCGGCATCAGGTTGCAGGACATGCGACCGCCAGTGCTGCTGCGTACCGCCAATGGTACCGTGCAGGCCGATCTGGCGACAATCGACGAAATGCGCTTCGGCAACATTGTCGCCCGCGATCTCGACGCGGTGGTCGCACCCAGCCTTGGCGAGACCAACATCATTGGCATGAACCTCCTGTCGCGGCTGGCAAGCTGGCGGGTTGAGGGGCGGACACTGATTCTGGTGCCCAAACATCCGCAGGCGAGCGCGGCCGGAAGTCCGGCAACTCCTGAAAGTCCCGGCTAAAACCTGTTATCCCGCGGAAACCCCGACGGCGGCAACCGTCCAGCCGCACCGCGTGCCACCTTCCACAGGCGCATGTCGCTTTCGGTGCGCACCCGCCCGCTCCCGCCGCCCATCTTCCAGCTGAGGCCGTCCTCCAGCCGCAGGGTCACCGCATCTGCCAGGCCGCCGTCGCGGTAGCGCTGCAGAGTGACACCCTGACCCTTGGCGAGGACCGGCAGTTCCTCCAGGTTAAAGATCACCAGCTTGCGGTTGTCACCGACGACCGCGATGTGGTCATGCTCCGGCGGAATTTCGCGGACGACTGCCAGTTTCACGCCCGGTTTCACGCTCATCACCCCCCGCCCCTTGCGGGTTTCGGCGAGCAACTCGTCGGCCTCGGCGGCAAAGCCGCGGCCGTTGTTTGCCGCGAGCAGCAGCTGCGCGCCCGGTTTGTAAGCGAACAGGACGACGATCTGCGCCTCGGCATCGATATCCAGCATTGAGCGGACCGGCTCGCCAAAGCCGCGAGCGCCGGGCAGCTTGTCGGCACCGAGGGTGTAGAACCGGCCATTGTCGCAGGCGATCAGCAGCTTGTCGGTGGTCTGCGCGTGGAAGGCGAAGGCCGGGCCGTCGCCGTCCTTGAACTTGAAGTCGCCATCAAGCGGCAAGTGACCGCGCGCGCCCTTGATCCAGCCGCGCGCCGAGAGGATTACCGTGACCGGCTCCTTTTCGATCATCGCATCCATGCTGAATTCGCGCATTGGCGCCGCCTCGGCGATGGTGGTGCGGCGCCGGCCGAGTTCGGTATCCTCGGCATATTCCTTGCGCAAATTGTTGAGATCGCGTTTCAATCGCGTCCGCTGCCGGGCTGGGCTGTCAAGCAGCTTGTGCAGTTCCTCCTGCTCGGCGAGCAAATCGCTGCGTTCCTGCCGCAACTCCAGCTCCTCAAGCCTGCGCAAGCTGCGCAGCCGCATATTGAGGATTGCCTCGGCCTGGCGGTCGGTCAGGACGAACTCGACCATCATGATCGGCTTGGGCTCATCCTCGCTGCGGATAATCTCGATAATCCGGTCGAGGTTGAGGTAGGCAATGATATAGCCCCCGACCAGCTCCAGCCGCGCGGCGATCTTGTCGAGCCGGTGCTGCGAGCGGCGCAGCAGGATATCGATCTGGCTGAGGATCCATTCCTGGAGCAGCAGCTTCAGCCCCAGAACCCCTGGCGTGCGATTCGCATCGAGTACATTGAGGTTAAGCCCGAAGCGGGTCTCCAGGTCGCTCAGACGGTAGAGCGATTCCTTCAGCAGTTCGGGATCGACGTTGCGGCTCTTGGGTACGAGGACGAGGCGGATTTTTTCATCCGATTCGTCACGAACGTCCTCGAGGATCGGCAATTTCTTGTCCGCTATCAGGGTAGCGATCTGCTCGATCAGCTTGCCCTTCTGCACCATGTAGGGAATTTCAGAGACGACCAGCTGCCACATGCCGTTGCCGATCCGCTCGATGCCCGCATCAGCGTCGTCCGCATTCCCGGCCTCAGGCGCATGAAACCGTGCGCGCACCCGGAAGGAACCTCGTCCACTTTCATAGGCCGCCGAAATAAGTCCCGGGCTATCGACGATAATCCCGCCGGTCGCCAGATCGGGGCCGCGGAACAATTCCATCAGCTGGGCGTGCTGGGCATGCGAGTTGTCAATCAACAACAACGTCGCGTCGATGACCTCGGCGACATTGTGACTCGGGATCGAGGTCGCCATGC
>JANLQW010000028.1:0-5229 GCA_031368085.1 Novosphingobium sp.
TGACATTGTCGAAGGCGAGCGTCGGCCGCCGGATCGCCAGCGCCGGGGCGCCAGGGGCATCCTGCACTTCGATTTTCGTGTCCATCAGCGAGAACATCGCCGCCATGTCGATCAAACCTTGGCGGATCGTGCGGTAGACCATGCCGAGCATGTCGAGCGGGCGGAACAGCTGGGTCAGGTAGGTATTGACGAACACCAGGTCGCCCACCGTCAGCTTGCCCCGCGACCAGCCCCACACCGCATAGCCCATCGCGCCGGCCATCAACAGGTTGACGATCGCGGCCTGGGCGATGTTTAGCCCGCCAAGGCTGTTCTCGCTCTTTACCGCAGCCTCGGCATAGGCGCCGGTCGCCTGGGCGTAGCGCGCCTGTTCGCGATCCTCCGCGCTGAAATATTTGACCGTCTCGTAGTTCAACAGCGAATCGACCGCGCGGGCCATGGCCTGGGTATCGAGCCGGTTCATCTTCTCCCGCAGCGCATTGCGCCATTCGGTGATCCAGCGGGTGACGGCGGCATAGGCCAGCACCGCCAGCGCCGTGGCGACCACCAGTCCCCAGCCGAAATTGAGGTAGAAGATCACCGCCACGGCAATCAGTTCGATCGCTGTCGGCGCAATGTTGAACAGCATGAAATAAAGCATCACGTCGATGCTCTTGGTGCCGCGTTCGATCACCTTGGTGACTTCGCCGGTGCGCCGGGCGAGGTGGAAGCGCATCGACAGGCGGTGCAGCCGGGCGAACACGTCCTCTGCCAGCGCCCGGGTCGCGTCCTGACCAACGCGCTCGAACACGATGTTGCGCAGATTGTCGAACAGCACCCCGGCGAAGCGGCCGAGCGCATAGGCAAGGACAAAGCTCAGTGCGACGACGAAGGCGGGATCGCCGCCGAGTGTCATCGAATCGATCGCGCGCTTGTAGGTGAAGGGCAGGGCCAGCGTCACCGCCTTGGCGGCGAGGATCAGCACCACCGCCACCACGATCCGCCAGCGCAGCCCTGGATTTTCGCGCGGCCAGAGATAGGGCAGGAACCGCTTCAACGTGCCCCAGCCATCGTGGCTCGCGTGTTGATCGGAGGCTGGCAGGTCGGGCGGCATTGCCGGATACTTAGGTGCTGCTGGCGGAAACGCCAGTAAAGTCACGGCGAAATGCGTGCGAAAGGCTCAGCGCCGGGTTATCGCGACATCGTCCAGCGTTACGGGATCGGAGCCCGGGGCGACCGAGAACGCAAGCCATTGCGTCGGGCAGCCAGCCGGCACATCGAGGCCAGCGGCGAAACGTCCCGTATTCGCATCGATCAGTTCGCTGGCCAGCGTATGGCGGGTCTCTGGCGTGCAGGCGAGCGACAGCCGGACTGCCGCAGCCGGCGCGCCGCTCTCAGTCTGGGCCCGCCAGTTCGCGCGATAGGCGCCGGGCGCCAGGACAGCGAGCTGAGTGGCAAAGTCGCGCTCGCGCGATGCGCTGGTGGTGACATGGAGCGTTTGCCCGACAAAGCCGGCAGCCGGGGCTAGCGATAAGCCGATCGATCCGTCGTCCGGCCAGCGCCAGTCAAAGGCAGTCAGGGGCTTGGAGAGATTGGCGCCGCTGAAGCTGCCATCGGCAATATTGCCAGTGTCGCCCCCCGGCTGGCAATGACCGCGCCAGACCCGGTGGCCGGCAGCGATTTGTCCGGTTTCCACCAGATTGAACGTCATGAGCGCCACCAGTGGGCAATTGCGAACGCGACGGGCAAGGCTCTCGGCGACCTCGGCGCGGCGGGCCTTTCCGGCGGGCGGGATCAGATAACCGTCGATAAAATAATTCCGCCCCCAGACCGGAGCATCGGCTAACCGGCGGGCCAATGCCGCGCGGCCCTCGGCAGTAGCTTCAAACTCGGCGAGCAGTTGCGCGCGACTGGCGAATTGCGGGGACTGGCGCAGCAGCGCGTCGAGCCGCTGCGAAGCAACTTCGAGATCGCCCTGCTCCAGCGCGACCGACATCCAGTAGAGCTGAGTCGCCGGGTCCCGCCAACCCATCGCTGCCGAGACAGTAAAGGCCCGCTCTGCGCCCGCCGCATCGCCGGAAACAAGCAGCGCGCTGCCCAGCAAGCTGGCCGAACGGGCATCAATCGGATCGCGCCGCACTGCGCGCCGTGCTTGTTCCGTAGCCTGCGCCAATTGATTGGCAGCGAGTGCTCGCCCGGCGAGCATGCGCGCGGCATTGACGCGAAACGGCGGTGGCACCGCCGCCGCCAAATCAGGCCGGTATTCGCTGATCCGGTCGAGCCCGCTGGCCAGAGCAGCCAAGGCGAAGAGACCGGCCCCCACCAGTCCTGCAAAGTCGCGGGTCCGGCGCAGCACGCGAGCTTCCTATGCGGCTTTTGCTTCAGCCTTCGCGTCATCCGATTTATAGGCGTAATAATCGGCGGTGTAATAATAAGAATAGCGGTGCGAATGCCGGCGCGCATCGAATTTGGTCAGCACCGCGCCGAGGATGACCGGCCGCATCGCGCGCAGCCGGCGCAGTGATGCCTTGAGAGTCCCGCGGCGCCCCCGGTCCGCCTCGATCACCATGATCACTCCATCGGCCAGCGGTGCCATCAGCGGCGAATCGGCAAGCCCCAGAACCGGCGGGCTGTCGATGATGACAATATCGAATTTGCCGGCAAGTTCGTCAATCAGCGCCTGCATCCGGTTGGATGCGATAAGCTCGGTCGGGCTTGGCGGAATTGGCCCGGACGTGATTACCGACAGGCCCGGCTGGGCCATCCCGAGAATGACGGATTCGGCGGGCTCGCTCGACGTGAGCAACGTGGTCAGGCCGGTCTTGTTGTCGGTCCCGATCCGCCGGTGCAGCGATGGACGACGCAAATCGGCATCGATCAGGAGCACCCGCCGGCCGATCCGCGCGAAATTGCTGGCGATGGCAAAGCACGTCGTCGATTTACCCTCGGTCGGTTGAGCCGACGTGACCAGCATGACCGGAGGCAAGCCCTGCCCGGTCGAATAAAGCAGTGAGCCACCCAGCGAACTATAGGCTTCGGCTACCTGCGATTTGGGATCGGCAATCTCCTCGCCCATATCTTCGCCCGATCTTGGAATTACGCCAAGCAAGGGTAGATGCAGCTTGTGCTCGATATCTTCCGGAACGCGGATCGAATCGTCGAACTGGTCGCGAACCAGCACCACCAGTGCCGCCAGCGCCGTACCTAGCAGCAAGCCGATGGCGAGGTTGAGCACCAGATTCGGCGACGATGGTGAAAGCGGCGGGTCGGCCAGATCGATGATCGAAATGTTCGATGTGCTGATGCCGGAAGCAGCGTTCAGCTCCTTGAAGCGCTGGAGGAGGCCGTCGTAGAGGATACGGTTGGTGTTGGCTTCGCGGGCGAGGATATTATATTGCACCGCGCGTTCCTGTTCGGCCAGTGTATCGCCCTTGAGCGACTCCACCTTGGCCTCTAATTGGCGCTCGGCCGCCAGCGCGGCGCCGTATTGAGCCTTGACCGACGCCCGGACACTGCCGACCACCGCATTGAGCTGGCTATTTACTTCGGCAGCCTGCGCTTTCAGCTGGATTACCGAGGGGTGATCGGGAAGATGCCGCGCGCCTTCCTGCTGTAGCTTGGTTTGTACTTCCGCGCGCTGGGTCAGCAGGTTCTGGACCGTAGGATTGCTCAACACTTCGGCAGCGTTCAGACCGGCAGCACCGGAGATTGCGTCCCAGCGGCCTTGGGCGACAATCCGCGCGGCCTGGGCATCGTTGGCGGCCTGGTTGATCTGCACGAGGCTGGCGGAGGTGACCGAACCGGACTGCGGACTGTTACTGTCCTGCGCTCCCAGCGCCTGGCCGGTGCGAAACAGGCCGGCGGCGCGTGCATAGCCGTTAAGCGCCTTCTCCGATGCTTCCAGCCGGGTTTTCGCTTCGGCCAGTTGGTCCGAAACGAACCCGCGTGCATAGGCGGAACTGTCGTACTTCCGCTGCAAGCTGGCGGCGATGACTTCTTTTACAAAGCTATTGGCGATCTGCGCCGACAGTTGCGGGTCGTCGCTGACGAATTTGACCGTGACGATGCGCGAGGTATGCGGCAACCGCGCATCGAGATTGCGCTGCAACAGGCTAAGCGTGCTGTCCCGGACAATGTCGGCGGACATCGATGCCGGCGGCGGTTCCACACCCATGGCGCGGTAGAATGCCGGATTGCCAATCAGCTTGAGGCTCTGTGCTACCCGCAGCGCCAGGCTTCGGCTTTGCAGAATATCTATCCGGGTCTGGAGAAAGCGATCGGTATCGTAAACATCGCTATCCGTAACTAGTAACAAATAGATAGCCTGCTCTGATCCCAACAATCGCAATGATCGTAGCAATAGCATAGATTTCAATTGGAATTTTGAGCTTTGATCGCATAGAAACGGTGCCTCGCCAGCGTCAGTGACCAAAGTGAATTAGCCGATCTGCCACATAGCGAGAACTGGTACCATTGCCAATGTAAGCGAGGTTGGTGATGCTGCGCCGTGCAACGGATCAGGCTCTGGACCCATGACCATTGATCACAGCCAGAAAGTGGTGATGGGCTGGCAGCGGAGCGCGATCGAATGCCCCGGCGGATGTCCTTTAACTCCTGCTCGCTGGTTCTGGCGCTTGAGGATTTGGGCTACAGATCTGTGCCAATGGTGCGAACGGAAATAGCGAAGGGTCATGCAAAATGCATTACGAAACCTAATCTTCTCGATTTCTCGACAGTGCGAGCCCTGCTACAAAATTCTCTTGGCTATAATACGAGCGACCGCTGGCGCATATGAACCGGAAACCTGCGGCCGCGCCATCATGGGGTCAATTGGCAGGTCAAACCGCACACCAAACATCATATCCTCAGACCAAGCAATTTCACCGCTGATCGTGCCCAGTTGTTTAAATCTCACCTTGACCGACGTCCCCCGCGCTAGAATAAGGTCACCTTGAGCCCTCATACCACTCTCGGAAAGATCGCGAACCTTTACCTGGTGAAAATTGGCCTCGCCTTCCACCTGCAATTCAGCCAAAAGTAGCAGGTGGTGGCGGCTGGCAGTCCGTTTCTCATCGTCCGCCATAACCAGTCACCATTGCACAGCTCAGGCTTCGCATAGGCCATGTTCGGATTGTGCGCCACCCATCTCGGTTGCCATCGGCACGCCCGCCCATCAACCCGAGGCGACTGTGAAAAAAACTGAAGCAGTTGCAGAAGCAGTCGTTGAGCCGGGCTTTATTTCGCAAGCCC